>CAYUPV010000129.1:0-8150 GCA_964445885.1 uncultured Methylococcales bacterium | reverse complement strand
AATGCCATGGCGCAGGCGGTGATGAAACGATTCGTGGGAATCAGAGGCCCGGATCTCAACCGGTTGGCGGTGGCAACGATCCGTGGGGTGGCCAGTGGCGTGCTGGGAGTGGCGTTGATCCAGTCGATCCTTGCCGGTCTTGGTTTCGTGGTGGCCGGTGTACCCGGTGCAGGGCTGCTGGCGGTGCTGTGCCTGTTTCTGGCGGTGATCCAGCTGGGCGCGGGTTTGGTGGTGTTCCCGGTGGCTATCTATGTGTTTTCCACTCATAGTGGTCTGTTTGCGTCGATATTCCTGGTGTGGAGTATCTTTGTGGCACTGATGGACAATGTGCTCAAGCCCCTGATGATGGGCCGTGGGGTCCAAATCCCGATGTTGGTCATCTTTCTGGGGGCAATCGGTGGCATGATGCTTTCGGGCATCATTGGCCTGTTCGTCGGGGCAGTGGTTCTGGCCCTGGGTTATGAATTGTTCCAGCAATGGCTCCGCAGTGAGCCGGCAATGGGTGGGTGACATCGTGACCAAGCAGACGGACGATCCATCCAAACCTTCCCTGCCTATTCCTGTTCCTCCCGGTCCCCTGCACCGCGAGCCTCTCCCCTGGCAGGTGCCCAAGCCGCCCGAGGAGGATCCCGATGCCCCTCTGCGGGTGCAGAGAATTCTGGCCAGTCCCAGCTACCGGCCGGTGGTCGCCGATGTGGAATTTCTTAACAGTGATGAGACCCGTCCGGCGCGCTTGGAACTGGATTATCTCAAGCCTGAGCTGGGCCTCGAGGCTCATGGTGTGCGCAACACTATCGTGGTATTTGGCAGCACCCGGATTCCGGAACCGGAAGCTGCCCGGAGGAAGCTCCAGGTGCTCGAGGAGGCGTTGGCCAAGTGGCCTGGCAATGAGGAACTGAAACGGCGCGTACAGGTGGCGCGGAGAATCGCCGCCAAAAGCAAATACTACGATATCGCCCGCGAGTTTGGTCGCCTCGTCGGTGCCTCGGGCCATGGCCCCCTGGACTGTCGGTTGGTGGTGATGACCGGTGGAGGTCCCGGCATGATGGAGGCGGCCAACCGCGGTGCCTTCGATGTGGGTGCCAAAAGCGTGGGATTGAACATCACGTTGCCCCACGAACAGTTTCCCAATCCCTACATCACTCCGGAACTCTGCTTCCAATTCCATTATTTCGCACTGCGCAAATTGCATTTTCTGCTGCGGGCCAAGGCGTTGGTGGTGTTCCCTGGTGGATTCGGAACCCTGGATGAGCTGTTCGAGACCTTGACCCTGGTTCAGACGCGCAAGATCAGGCCGGTGCCCGTGGTGCTGGTGGGGGAGGAATATTGGCGGCGGGTGGTGGACTTCGACTTCCTGATGGAGGAGGGCGCCATCGACCCGGAGGACCGGGAACTGTTCTGGTATGCTGAAGACGCCCAGCAGATCTGGGATGGCATCGTGTGGTGGTACGAAAGCCAGGGTGAGTCTCTGATCAATGGGGAACCCTGTCCCCTGGCCAGCGACTGAGCTGTGGTGAAGAGCGCTTTTAGTTGGACTTGATTGAGCAAAATGTGACTTCATGATGCTGAAAACCCCATTGAATCGGCTGCATCATCAATTGGATGCGCACATGGTGGAATACGCGGGCTGGGAGATGCCACTGCGTTACCGCTCCGAGATCGAGGAGCACCACGCTGTCCGACGTGATGCCGGGATGTTCGATGTTTCCCATATGAGCCGACTGGATATCCTTGGCAGTGGAACGCGGGATTTCCTTCGTTGGTTGTTGGCCAATGATGTGGGCAAACTGAAGCATCCGGGCAGCGCCCTTTACAGCTGTATGCTGAACGACGATGCCGGCATCCTGGATGACTTGATTGTCTATTATCTGGACGACCACCACTTCCGTCTGGTGGCCAATGCCGCCACCCGGGAAAAGGATCTGGCCTGGATTCAACGGCAGGCCCGGGGATTCAACGTGGAAATCAGGGTTCGTGATGATCTCGCGATGATAGCCGTGCAGGGCCCCCATGCCCGTGCCAGAACCAATCCCCTGCTGCCCCGGGGGCTTGGAAACCGGATCGAAGGGCTCAAACCGTTTGCCTTTGCCTGGACGAAAGATTGGCTGGTGGCACGGACCGGTTACACTGGCGAAGACGGCTATGAAGTGATGGTTCCCAATGATACGGCACCTCAATTGTGGCAGAATTTGCTGCAGGCACGGGTCGAACCTTGTGGGTTGGCTGCCCGTGATACACTGCGCCTGGAGGCCGGGTTGAACCTTTACGGTCAGGATATGGATGCGTCGGTATCTCCTCTGGAATGCGGATTGGAATGGACCGTGGCACTGGACCCACTGACGCGCCGGTTCATCGGTCGTCAGGCTTTGGAAAAGAGGAAGGCTGGAGGTATCAAACTTCACCGGGCGGGATTGATTTTGCTCGAACCCGGCGTGTTGCGACAGCAGCAGAAAGTGAAGCTGGCCTGTGGCGCTGGCGTGGTCACCAGCGGGGGATATTCGCCGACCTTGCAACGTTCCATTGGGTTGGCACGCCTCCCGGTGGGTGATGACGTGGAATGCCTGGTCGAGATACGTGGGCGTTGGAAACGGGCACAGCTCGTGCACCCCCCATTCGTTCGCCACGGGAAAATCACGTTCGAGAGTTTGACAGACAAGGGAGAAACACATGAGTGAACTGCCCCAGGATCTTCGTTACACCACGAATCACGAATGGGTACGACAGCGGGACGATGGCCGTCTGGAGGTGGGGATCACCGATCATGCCCAGGAAGCGCTCGGTGATCTGGTGTATGTGGAATTGCCGGAAACCGGCCGGGAAGTGGAACAAGGTGAAGTCTGCGCGGTGGTGGAGTCGGTCAAGGCGGCGGCGGATGTCTATAGTCCGGTGTCGGGTATGATCGAGGAGGTCAACGAAGCTTTGTCGTCCGCTCCTGAACTGATCAATCAGGATCCCTACGGGACCTTTATCTTCGTTTTGCATTCCCGGGATCCTTCCGCTGTGGAAACACTGCTCGATGCGGAGGGCTACGCCAGGCTGCTGAGCGAGGAAGACTGACGGAACTTTTCCATGCCATTCATTCCCCACACCGATGATGATCGGCGGAAGATGCTGGAGGCCTTGGGCCTGACATCCCTGGAACATCTGTTCGATGAAATCCCCTCGGAGTTGCGGAGTGGGGGATTGGATTTACCCCCAGGCTTGTCCGAAATGGAAATCACCCGCCTGATGCTGGAAAGAGTCCGTCAGAACGTACCGCTTCTCTGCTTCGCCGGCGGGGGGGCTTATGAGCATCATATCCCGGCGGCGGTTTGGGAGATCGTCAGCCGGGGAGAGTTGGTTTCCGCCTACACACCCTATCAGCCCGAGGCCAGCCAGGGGACGCTGCAACTGGCCTACGAATTTCAAAGCATGATGACCGAGTTGATGGCCATGGAGGTGTCCAATGCCTCGATGTATGACGGCGCATCGGCTCTGGCCGAGGCAGTGTTGATGGCGGTGCGGGCCAACCGTGACAGCAAGGCAAGAAAAGTCCTCGTGCCCCGCTCCCTGCATCCGGTCTACCGGCAGGTCACCGCCACCATCGTTTCCAACCAGAACATAGAACTGGTGGCGGTTCCCTTCGATGAGCGCAGTGGAATGAGCGACCTCGAGGCGCTGGAACGGTTCAACGAAGAAGATGTGACCGCCGTGGTCATCCCCCAACCCAATTTCTTTGGTGTGCTTGAAGATGTCGATGCGCTGACCGACTGGGCAGCCCGGCACGGGGCGTTGTCCATCGCAGTGGTCAACCCGTTGGCCATGGCTGTGCTCAAGCCTCCGGGAGCGTGGGGTGGGAAAGGCGTCGATATTGCCTGTGGCGAAGCTCAACCCCTGGGGATACCCTTGTCCCTGGGCGGTCCCTATTGCGGGTTTTTGACCTGCCGGATGGATTACCTCCGGCAACTCCCCGGGCGGATCGTCGGCGCCACGATGGATGGAGAAGGCCGGCGTGGTTATGTCTTGACCCTGCAGGCCAGGGAGCAGCATATTCGCCGTTCCAGGGCGACTTCCAACATCTGCACCAATCAGGGTCTGATGACCGCGGCGGTGGCCCTCTATCTGGCACTGCTGGGACCTGAAGGACTGGCCCGGGTGGCGGCTGTCTCGCATGCCAATTCACAGCGGCTGACTGACTGTCTCACAGAGCTTTCCGGTGTGGAAAAACGCTTTGATTCACCGGTCTTCCACGAAGCGGTGGTGACCTTGCCCCACTCTGCCACCAAGGTTCTCCGGCGTTTGGCCGATCAGGGAATACTTGGTGGCATTGCCCTCAAGCCCTATTATCCGGAATTGGGCGATGCACTTCTGGTCTGTGCCACCGAGACTCGCACCGACGACGACATCGATTGCTATGCCAGTCGACTCGCCGCACTTCTGAAATCATCCTGAGAGGGAAGATGCTGATTTTCCAACGTTCCCATCCCGGCTGTATCACCAAAGCCCAGTGGCCACGACAGTCAACCGAAGAGCTGTCAGACATTCCTGAGCCGTTGCGGCGTGGCATGCCACCGCAGCTGGCGGAAGTTTCCGAGCTGGAAGTCGTGCGTCATTACACCCGGCTGTCACAGCAGAACTTTTCCATCGATACGCATTTCTACCCCCTGGGATCCTGTACCATGAAATACAATCCCAAGGTGTGTGACGTGCTGGCCAGGCAACCTGGGTTTCTCGATTGCCATCCCATGGGGGACCTACGTTCCTCGCAGGGCTTGCTCGCCTGCCTGTATGAATTGCAGGAATACCTGAGGGAGGTGACGGGCATGGCGGCTATCTCACTGACGCCTGCAGCCGGTGCTCAGGGTGAGTTTGCCGGGGTGGCAATGATCCGCGCTTATCATCGCGCCCGGGGGGATCACCAGAGAAATGAGATTCTGGTGCCCGATGCCGCTCATGGTACCAATCCAGCCAGCGCCAGCATGTGTGGATACCAGGTACGGGAAATTCCCACCGATCGACACGGCGATATCGATCTGGAGAGACTGCGTCAGACAGTGGGGCGTGGGACCGCCGGTATCATGTTGACCAATCCTTCGACCCTGGGCGTGTTCGAACGTCGGATCAGGGACATCGAAGCTATTGTGCACGGTGCCGGAGGATTGCTTTATTACGACGGTGCCAATCTGAATGCAATACTCGGCAAGGTCCGGCCGGGAGAGATGGGGTTCGATGTCATTCACCTGAATCTGCATAAAACCTTTTCCACGCCCCATGGTGGCGGCGGCCCCGGTGCCGGTCCCATCGGCGCCAATGACAGACTGGCGCCCTTTCTACCCGTGCCGATGGTGGATCGGGACGATCAGGGTCATCATGGTTGGATTACGGAAGCGCAAAGGCCGCAGACTATCGGTCGTCTGTCAGCTTTTGCCGGCAACGTCGGCGTGCTGCTGCGGGCCTACCTTTACATTAAACTGCTGGGATCAGAGGGAATGGAACGGGTTGCCGAACATGCCACCCTCAACGCCAACTATCTGATGCAGCGGTTGAGGGAGGCTGGATTCGATCCCGCCTACCCGGATCGCCGGGCCGCCCATGAATTCCTCGTCACCTTGAAACCCCTGGCCAGGGAGACCGGGGTCAACGCTCTGGATTTCGCCAAGCGCCTGCTGGATTATGGGTTCCATGCCCCCACCATCTATTTTCCGTTGCTTGTGCCTGAGTGCATGCTGATCGAGCCGACCGAGACAGAGACCAAAGAAACCCTCGATCGTTTTGTCGACGCGATGATTCAGATACGCCGGGAAGCCCGGACCGAGCCCGAGAAACTCAAACAGGCCCCGCATTCCCTGCCGCTGGGGCGCCTGGATGAGGTGCGGGCAGCCAAACACCCGGAGCTTGCCTGGCGCGCAATCAGTCGTTCCTAAATCCGCGCATCATTCCATGGACTGCTCTGATCCACGCCCTTGTGACTCCTCGTAGCTCGACGGTAGCTGTACCTCGGTCCTGATCAAAACGAACGGTTGGTGTTTTCGGTTCTTGCGTGACGGGAAGCTATCAGGCGTCTTTCGAGTGTGGACGCGCAGTCAACGCGTTTTGATGATCAATCGCCCAGCACCTTTGACGCCAGCCACTGTTTCAGAGTGTTCTCGTTGGAATAGTCATTGGATTTCGGGTCCGGCAGAAAGGCGATGATCGAACCCCTTGGAAGGTCATTTTGCAGGGGAGAACAGTGGCCTTTTGAAGGTGTGATCGAAACCAATGACACCTGTAAATACAAGATCGCCCACTGGCGGACAGGTCTTCGATTAGGCAGCCTTTTCACCTCATCCCCCTTACGAGAAAAAAATCAGTCGTAGTCTTTTCGCTCTTATGCTTGTGGCAAATCAGCTAATCATTACCCTATTATAGTTAAGTTTCGGTTCGCAAGATGTCGAGTGTCGGTAGTGGTATGCTAGGACCTGACAGAACATCAGAAGGGGAGTGTCGATGCAGTATTCGAAAGCATTATTGGGGTTCATGGCCCTTTACTGTCTGGCACCGGCAGCATTTGCGGCGCAGGCTGAGCCACTGGAACTCGATCCGTTTGCTTATATCCTGGTGGAACTGGGATTGATCATCGCCGCCGTCGTGGCCGGCCATATACTTGCTCAACGGTTGGCCCTGCCTAGCATTCTCGGGGAACTGTTGATCGGTATGGTGATCGGTAATCTTCTCTATTGGAGTGGCCTGTCGCCGTTGTTCTTCCTGATCATGCACTTGGGGGACGCCAGCCTGCTGTTCCGGGAAGTGTGGGTGACGGGTGCCTCGGTGATTCAGGCGGCAAGCAATATTTTCCCACCAGAAGAGCTGGTGCCCGGCGGTGTGGGAGACAGGCTGATCAACATCCTGGTGGGAGACGAGGGCCCAGGATTTCTGTTGATGGGCAGTGCGCTGTGGCATTTCTCCAATCTCGGAATTCTGTTCTTGTTGTTCAAGGTCTCTTTGGGCGTGCGAATGGATGAACTTCTGGCCGCCGGACGAAATTCGCTATTTCTGGCTCTGGCGGGGATGATCTCCGCCTTGGGATTGGGATGGCTGGTGGCTTTCCTATTGTTGCCGGAAGCGGTTTGGAGTTCCCACTTTCTCCTTGCCAGTGGACTGGTTTCCACCAGTGCCAGTATCGCCATTCCTTTGTTGGCCATCTTCGAGAAACGCTACCCCCACGTTGTCAAGATTGTGATCGGGGCGATTTTGATCGATGATGTGCTGGCAATCGCCCTGATATCCTCAGCAGCCACTTTTGTCCAGAGCGGAAGTCAATCGGTGTGGTCTTTCGTCCCCGGCTTGGTCGGAGTGGCCCTGTTCTTCAGTATCATTCTCTATATAAGCCGCAAGGCACCTGCCTGGGAACTGCCTTGGCTCAGGGAGATGGATGAATATCAAGCCAAGCTTCTGCTCCCCTTGGGTTTGGCCTTTTTCATGGCTTGGTTCGCCAACCTGTTGCACCTGTCCAGTATCATGGGGATTTTTGGTGCCGGACTGATCCTCAACAGCCTCAATCTCGAACAGCGCTGCCAGGGGAGGGTGTCAGTGCAGGATCTGGTTCGGCCTCTGGCCCGGGTGTTTGCGCCCATTTTTTTCGTGTTACTGGGGATGCAGATCAATCTTGGTGATTTTCTGTCCATTAAAGTGCTGTTCATGGGGGTTCTGTTGACTGGTGCCGCCATCGGGGCGAAACTGTTGGGCGGTTTTCTGACTGCCAAGGGAATGGAAGGTGCGTTGTTGGGCTGGGCCATGGTGCCTAGAGGGGAAGTGGCCCTGATCGTTGTGGCCATGGGTAAGAGCCTGGGGGTCATCACTGATGACGCCTATGCTGCCTTCATGATCATGGTGATTGCCTCCATGGTACTTGCGCCTCTTATGTTGCAGCGGCGTCTGGCAGAGGAGGTCTCGCCTGTTCCCGAGACTCAGGATCAATCCGCTGGCGGGTTTGAAACGGATCAAGCGTTACCACAGAATGAATGAAACGGAACCAGTGCAGTTGGTTGTGAAACGTGACAGTTACCGTGAAAGATCCCAGGAGGTCTGAAAAGCATCTTTCATTGGCTCTGGGTGCAAGTGGCTGTTTTTCATGAGCGTTACCGTGAAAGATACATTTGGGCAGGGAGCAGGGCATTGGTTTTCGGGACGCC
>CAYUPV010000128.1:0-8205 GCA_964445885.1 uncultured Methylococcales bacterium | reverse complement strand
GACCCATGTGCTGCCAACAGCGGCTGAACATCCTCAATCGCCGCGGGTCTGATATACTTGCAAAAAATCCATCTTCCTGATGACCCCATGGCTCTAGCTAACGAAGACCTCGAACAGATCCGCCGGCTGATCCGCGAAGAAGTCGATGCCAGGACGGCGCCGAATCAGGCTCTGGTTCGCTACGACCTCGAGTTACGCGAACGGATGGTGCGGGTGGAGGAAGAACTGAAACATCAGCGCGAACTGATGGAGCAGGGCTTCCAGATGATGGACAAGCGCTTTGAAGAAATGCGCGAGGACATGAACAAGCGCTTCGAGCAGGTGGACAGGCATTTTGAACAGGTGGACAAGCGCTTCGAGCAGATTGACAAGCGTTTTGAGCAGGTGGACAAGCAGTTTGAGCAGGTGGACAAGCGTTTCGAGCAGGTTGACAAACGGTTTGAGGCGTTCGACCGGCGTTTCGTTCAACTGACACAACGTATCGACCGCTTCATGGTCTGGTCTTTCGCCACTACGCTTACCGTTGGCGGTCTGGTGGTTGCCGCGATCAAGTACCTGCCCTGACAGGTTTGGGCGTCAGTCCCCATGAGTAATCACTTCCTTCCATTCATCTTCCTGCTGCTATCGTCTGGTTGCCAGAACCCACCCGGCTGGAGGTTGGTGGACGTCAAGGGGGAAGTGCCCGCTTGGGATTTCACCCTGAATGATATGAAAGGCGGGATCCGTCATGGGTCCGATGACCGTGGCAAGGTTACCTTGCTGTTCACCGGCTTCACCCATTGCCCCGATATCCTGCCTGGCGAGCCTGGCCCGTCTTTCCACTGAGCCGGGTGACATCAGGATCCGGGTGCCGATCTGGAACGTTTGATACAAGAATAATTCTCTCATCATTCAACCGGTGTCTCATGAACTCCAACCTGTCTTTGTTACAACCCTATCCATTCGAAAATCTCGCCCGTCTCAAACAAGGGGTCCATCCTCCTGAGGATAAGCCCTCAATTGTACTTTCCATCGGTGAGCCACAGGATCCACCACCTCACTTCATCGCCGAAACCATGATCAGTCATTTGCATGGCTTGGCAAAATATCCAGTCACCAAGGGGATGCCGGCGTTGCGGGAGTCCATAGCGACTTGGCTTGTGAACCGCTTCCAGTTACCTGAAGGCAGCATCGATCCGGAGAAACAAGTGTTGCCGGTCAACGGTACTCGTGAGGCCTTGTTTTCCTTTGCTCAGGCGCTGATCGACCCGGCTGAAAGGTCCCTGGTGCTGATGCCCAACCCTTTCTATCAGATCTATGAAGGTGCGGCCCTGCTTGCAGGAGCCGGGCCGTATTATCTCAACGCCACTGCCGAAACCGGCTACCTGCCTGATTTCGATGCCGTTCCTGAGCATGTGTGGAAGCGATGCCGGCTGTTGTATCTCTGTTCGCCATCCAATCCTACCGGTTGGGTGATCGGGCTGCAGACCCTGACACAGCTCATCGATCTGGCACATCGACATGACTTCGTCATCGCCAGTGACGAGTGTTACAGCGAACTATATGACGAAATTCCACCACCGGGCCTGCTTCAGGCGGCTACAGAAATGGGCAATGAAAGCTTTTCTCGCTGTGTGGTGTTCCATAGTCTCTCCAAACGTTCCAGTGCCCCTGGCCTTCGTTCCGGATTCGTGGCGGGGAACGGTGAGATTCTGCAGCAGTATTTCCTCTACCGCACCTATCATGGCTGCGCTATGCCACTACCGGCTCAGTATGCCAGTATCGCTGCCTGGTCAGAGGAATCCCATGTGGAAAGGAACCGATTGAACTACCGTGAACGTTTCACTATTGCCGCTAGTATTCTGTCCAGGGTCCTTCCGGTATCAATACCACCGGCAGGCTTCTATTTCTGGCTCAAGACGCCAGTGGATGACGCCCGATTCGCCCGCAGTCTCTATGCCGAGCAGAATGTGACGGTGTTGCCCGGTTCCTTCCTGTCGCGGGAGTCAGACGGAATCAATCCTGGTCGGGGTTACGTACGCATCGCCTGGGTGCATTCCAACGAGATCTGCCGGGAGGCGGCGCTGAGAATCCATGACTGTATCCGTTCCCTCTGAAACTCTGATATTGACGTAGGGCAGGTCTGCCTACCGGGGGTGTGCGGGCTGGTTGAGGCGATTCAGGGGAGGATTCAAAGCCGCCTCTTGAACCGGCAGCGGAAGGACGGGTATCCTCTTTCGTTTTCGACTTAAAGATTACAGGGATTGGCTGATGAGCGAACAACTATCGAAGATCATTGAAGACGCATTTGAACAGCGGGCGGAGATCAATCCGCAGAATGCTGAGGCAGAATTGCGTGAAGCGGTGGAGGCGGCGATTTGCCTGCTGGATTCGGGGCAGGCCCGGGTAGCAGAAAAGAAGGAAGGCCGGTGGGTGGTCAACCAATGGCTCAAGAAGGCGGTGCTGCTTTCGTTTCGCATCAATGACAACCGGATGATAGATGGTGCACCGGCCAATTTTTATGACAAGGTGGAATTGAAGTACTCCGGTTATCGGCCTGAAGATTTTCGCCGCGATGGTGTCCGGGTGGTGCCCTTGACCAATGTGCGCCGTGGGGCTTATGTGGCTTCTGGCGCGGTGCTGATGCCCTCCTATGTGAATATCGGTGCCTACGTGGATTGCGGTACCATGGTGGATACCTGGGCGACGGTGGGATCCTGTGCCCAGATTGGCAAGAATGTCCATTTGTCCGGGGGAGTAGGGATCGGTGGGGTGTTGGAACCACTCCAGGCCAATCCAACCATCATCGAGGACAATTGCTTCATAGGTGCCCGTTCGGAAATCGTCGAGGGGGTGATCGTAGAAGAAGGGGCCGTCATCTCAATGGGGGTGTATATCGGTCAAAGCACCAAGATCTACAACCGGATGACAGGAGAGATCACTTACGGCCGCATCCCTGCAGGGGCTGTGGTTGTGTCCGGCAGTTTGCCAGCAAAGGATGGAAGCCACAGCCTTTATTGTGCTGTGATCATCAAGCAGGTTGATGAGCGTACCCGTGGCAAAGTAGGCATCAACGAACTGCTCAGGGATTGAGAGAGGGCAAGGAGAAGCCATGGTTGAATTGTATGGTATCCCCAACTGTCATACTGTGAAGAAAGCGCGTCAGTGGTTGGAAGCGCATGGTATCGATCATCGCTTTCATGATTTTAAGAAGGAAGGTGTCGATCCAGTTCGATTGGATGCCTGGTTGGACCTGCTGGGCTGGGAGGTTCTGGTCAACCGCCGAGGAACTACCTGGAGACGTCTGCCGGAAACGGAGCGGACGACTCTGGACCGCGATAAGGCGAGAGCGTTGATGTTGAACCACTCCTCCCTGATAAAAAGACCGGTGTTGGTCCGGGCTGATATGCTTCTGGTCGGTTTCGACGCAGAAAGGTATAAGGAACTGATATGACTGAAACCCTGGAACTTGCCCAGGCCCTGATTGCCCGGCCCTCGGTGACCCCGGACGATGCTGGTTGTATGGACCTGATCGTCGATCAACTGGAGCCCGCAGGATTCCATCCCGAGTTCCTGAATTTTGGTGATACGCGTAATTTATGGTTGCGGCGTGGGGAAGGACGGCCTCTGTTCGTATTTCTCGGGCACACCGATGTGGTGCCGCCTGGTCCTTTGGCCGACTGGACGTCCCCTCCATTCGAACCCCATCTCCGCGAGGGCAGGCTCTATGGCCGCGGTGCCGCCGACATGAAAGGGTCGGTCGCGGCTTTTACTGTTGCTTGTCGCCGTTTTGTCGAGCAACATTCTGAGTATACCGGCTCCATTGCTATTTTGCTGACCTCAGACGAGGAAGGGATCGCTACCCAAGGGGTGGTCAAGGTGGTGGAAGTCCTGGAGGCCCGGGATGAGAAGATCGACTGGTGTCTGGTCGGGGAACCCTCGAGCGAAGAAAAACTGGGTGATGTGGTCAAGATCGGCCGCCGGGGGTCACTCAATGGTAATCTGAGGGCATTCGGGATTCAAGGGCACGTCGCCTATCCCCATAAGGCGAACAATCCCATCCATCGTTTTGCTGCCCCTCTGCAACACTTGGTCAACGAAGTCTGGGACGAGGGGAACGACCATTTTCCTCCCACTACCTTTCAAGTCTCCAATATTCAGGGAGGAACCGGGGCCGAGAACGTGATTCCAGGCCAATTGGATGTGATGTTCAATTTACGTTTCTCCACCGAACTGACCACAGAGGAGATTCAACAACGCTTGACCGAGATTCTGAATCATTACGGGCTCGATTACGAACTGGACTGGCGTTTGTCCGGTAACCCCTTCCTCACTGCCGGAGAAGAGATCATCAATGCAGTTCAGTCAGCGTTGCAAAGTGTGGTGGGAGAAAAAGCGCAGCTTTCCACCGGTGGTGGTACTTCCGATGGGCGTTTCATCGCCCCCACGGGAGCCCAGGTGTTGGAACTGGGGCCGGTCAATGCCACGATCCATAAGGTCAACGAGTGGGTGGGGATAGATGATCTGGATCGGTTGACCGAAATTTATGCAAAGGTATTGGAGAACCTGTTGACGGTATCATAATACTTCAGATTACCTGATCAACCGTAAGGGCGGTTTTCAATCCTGCCTTTGGTTATCGTCTCCATGACGACTGACAAATCCTGAGAGATAAATTTATGCAAAGCCATGAAATCGATTATCAGATCCTCGGTCACGATCTGCAGATGGTCGAAGTCGCCCTGGATCCTGGCGAGGCGGTAGTGGCCGAAGCAGGCATGATGACCTGCATGGAGGACGACATCGAATTTGAGACCCGTCTGGGGGATGGTTCCGAGGCTGGATTCATGGGTAAGTTGTTTTCCATGGGGAAGCGCATGCTGACTGGAGAATCGGTGTTTCTGACGCATTTCACCAACATCGGCCAGGAGCGTCGCTCGGTTGCCTTCGCCGCCCCTTTCCCAGGATCGGTCATCCCTTTGAATCTTGCGGAGCTGAGAGGTGAGGTCATCTGCCAAAAGGATGCCTTTCTTGCGGCGGCACTGGGGACGAAAATTGATGTCGTCTTTCAGAAGCGTCTCGGTGCCGGTTTCTTCGGCGGGGAAGGCTTCATCCTGGAGCGTCTCCAGGGGGACGGCATGGCCTTTGTCCATGCCGGTGGCACCGTAGTGAGAAAAGACCTGGCTGGCGATGTCCTACGTCTGGATACCGGGTGTCTGGTAGCCTTCACTAGTGGGATTGATTACGACATCACCTTGGCAGGAGGACTGAAAAGCATGTTTTTCGGCGGTGAGGGGATGTTTCTTGCTACCCTGTCAGGGACCGGCAGTGTCTGGATTCAGAGCCTGCCTTTTTCGAGGCTGGCCGATCGCGTCATCGATGCCGCAATCACGGGAGGCCGTTTACGTTTAGGAGATTCTGGCTGATCAATGGCCAGAAAAAAATCCCCGCCAAGGGGGGGCAGGGATAGATGGGAGCAATACCCATAGGAGGATGATTTGGAAATAAATCATGAGTACTTGTCACCTCAGACCCTACAAATCCTGTGTGGTTCCCTCGATTGTTCCTTTCTTGGTATCTTATGAAAATCCGCGGAGCTTTGATTCCAGTCTTCGACCTTTGGCTCTGGGGATTTGGCTTTTTTATCATGCTTCTCATGTTTCACGGCACGGCGTCTGCAAAGGAAGTGTCACCCATGAATACCCAACCCGTCCCTCACGCCGAAGGTGTGACCTATCCTTCCGATGTGCAGGCTAGATTGCAGGCAGCCCTGATTGCCAAGGGGCCGGGATATCGACCCCGAACCCGCCATCTTCTCCCGGATGGTTCGCCAAAATACACCAATCGTCTGATCTGTGAGGATTCCCCTTACTTGCTCCAACATGCCCACAATCCCGTGGACTGGTATCCCTGGGGCGAGGAGGCTTTCGAGAGAGCAAAGAAAGAAGGAAAACCGGTCTTTCTGTCCATCGGTTACTCGACCTGTCACTGGTGCCATGTGATGGAGGAGCAAAGCTTCGAGAATCCGGAGATTGCCGCCATCCTCAATCGGTATTTCATTGCCGTGAAAGTGGACCGGGAACAACGCCCCGATGTGGATGCCACCTACATGAACGGGGTGCAGTTACTGACGGGGGGCGGAGGCTGGCCTTTGTCGACATTTCTGACCTCCGTGGGAAAGCTGTTTTTCGGGGGGACTTATTATCCCCCGGAGCAATTCAAACAATTGTTGTTACAGGTGGCGGAGGCATGGCGGACCCAACGTCCGGGAATCGAGAAACAGGCAACTGAAATCGCTTCCGCGGTGGCGCGGATGAATGTCACCGAAACCGATGAGAACGCAGTCGATCTGAATCAGGGTCGGCGGGCGGAGGCTGAGATTGTGTCCCGTTTCGATCCCGGTCACGGTGGGTTCGGCCAGGCGCCCAAGTTTCCCAATGAGCCATGGTTGTTACTACTGGTCGATGAGGTTTGGCGCAGCTACGATGCAAGAGCGTTGGAAGTCCTCAACCAAACTCTCGACGCCATGGCGCGGGGTGGAATCTACGATCAAATCGGGGGCGGATTTCACCGTTATTCCACCGATGCCGCCTGGCAAGTCCCCCATTTTGAAAAGATGCTCTACAATCAGGCGCAGTTGGGATTGCTTTATACCCAAGCCAGTGGTTTGACCGGTAATGTATTTTTCGAACGAATCGCCCGCCAGACCTTCAATTATGTCCTCAAGGAGATGACTTCTCCAGAAGGTGGCTTCTATTCCGCCACCGATGCCGACAGTGAAGGGGAAGAGGGAAAGTTCTTCGTCTGGACGCCCGATCAGATCAAGGCGGCATTACCAAAGCAAGATGCCGAACTGGCCATGGAAGTCTTTGGGGTAACGGCACATGGGAATTTTGAGGGCCGTAACATCCTTCATCTGCCGCAGTCGCTGTCACAATTCGTAAAGCATAAGAACATGGACGAAGCGGCATTACTGGAACAGCTGGACCGGATCCGGGCACGTCTTTATACCGTTCGTCAACGGCGGGTTCCCCCTTTGCGTGATGACAAGATCGTGACTGCCTGGAACGGCATGATGATCGCCTCCTTGGCCGAAGCCGGGCGATTGTTACATGAACCCCGATACCTTTTGGCTGCCAGACGCGCCTCAGACTATTTATGGCACCATCATTACCAGGATGGTCGATTGCTGCGTGCCTCCCTGAATGGCCGGGCCAGTGGCGAGGGGTTGCAGGAAGACTATGCCTGGCTGGCCTTGGGAATGTTGGGCCTCTACGATGAGACAGCAGACGGGCTGTGGTTGCAGAGAGCGCAGACCCTGGCAGATACCATGCTGGCGGACTTTTGGGATGAGGATCATGGAGGATTCTTCATGAACCGGGGCAGTATCAGTCACTTGATGGTGCGACCGAAGGATACTTATGACGGTGCTATTCCATCGGGAAATTCAGTGGCAGGTCGATTGCTGGCTCATCTCAACCGTCGTTTCCCGCAGCTCTTATACGAAACCCGCTTCCATGCCCTGGTCAAGGCCTTGAGTGGGCAGATCCAGCGAAGCCCGACAGGTTTCGCCTATTTTATGATGGGGTTCAGGGAATTTATTGAAGGGGAGACGGGGCCTTTGCAGTACGCAGCCCGAGGAGAGTTGCGAATTCATGGCACAGGTGTGAAGCAAGGGTTGGAAGTGGTCCTGCAACTCAGGACGGGATGGCATGTGAATGGACCGGAGCCCCGCCAGGACCTGATACCCACGCGTGTGTCTCTGGGTGAACCGGCTCGGGGATGGGCGATTGGCAGCGTCAATTATCCTCCACCGGAAATCGTGACACTCCCCTTCTCCAAAGAGCCTTTGCCGTTGTACAGGCACCGGGTTGCTTTCATGTTACCTGTCCTCCGCTTCGGGGCTGGACCTGCGCCGATTCAAATACGATTGCAGGCGTGCGATGAAAAACATTGTCTTGCACCTGAGCAGCAGAATCTGCACATTCCAGGTTTCAAAAAATCCCGATGAGCATCCTGCCTTCTGATTCGAATTGATGCAAGAAGAGGGATGATTACCGTGAAAGTTACATTTGGGCAGGGAGCAGGGCATTGGTTTTCGGGTCGCCGTGAACCCGTCCATGGGGGCTCAGACCCCGGCCGTCCGGGCCGCGTACGCCCTCGAGCCGAACCCCCCTGCCTCGGCTTTAGGGCTTTCATGCTCTGGGGTGAAATGGTGATTTCATG
>CAYUPV010000127.1:4019-8278 GCA_964445885.1 uncultured Methylococcales bacterium | reverse complement strand
AACGCCCATGAAACCCTTTTTCACCCCGACGCATGAAAGAACCACGCAGGGAGCAGGGGGGGTGATTTGAGGGCGTACGCGGCCTGGACGGCCGCGTCCGAGGCTCCAGGAAGGGATTCACGGCGTCCCGAAAAGCATCCTCCTGCTCCCTGCACCCATGTAACTTTCACGGCAAACAGGAAGAGAAAATATCATGACCAATTCAAAACCCACCATCGCATGGCTTGGTACCGGTTTGATGGGGTCGCCGATGGCAAGACGCTTGCTGCGACATGGCTATGTGGTACGGGTATGGAACCGTACCCGTGCCAAAGCCCAGGCACTTGAGACAGCGGGCGCGGAGGTCTTTGATTCGCCGGAACAAGCGGTCTCCGCAGCCGATTGGGTGTTTACCACCTTGAGCGATTTCAACGCCACTGAGACCGTGCTGAAGCAGATCGATCCCAAGGCTAGGATCATAGTCCAGATGGCCACCATCGCCCCGGATCAAAGTAGGGTACTTGACCAACAAGTGGTGCAGGGTGGTGGCGTGTATTTGGAGGCGCCGGTGCTTGGCAGCATTCCAGAAGCCGAAAACGGTCGGTTGATCATCATGGCAGGAGGCTCCAAATCCTCGTTCGGGCAGGCCCTGGAAACGCTGCAGGTGCTGAGTGAACAGCCCCGTTGGATAGGCACAGTAGGAGAGGCAGCGGCACTCAAGCTGGCCCTCAATCAGCTCATCGCTTCCCTGACCGTGGCGTTTTCAACCAGTCTGGCCTATGTTGAACACCACGGGGTGGAAGTAGCTACCTTCGTGGAGATTCTACGCAACAGTGCCCTGTATGCCCCCACCTTCGACAAGAAACTGCCCAGGATGCAGTCCCACGATTATCACAACCCGAATTTCCCGACCGAGCACCTGGTCAAGGATATCGATCTGTTTCTGCAATCGCGGGACGGGATTGCCTCGGCCCCCTTGGAGCTGATCCTAAGCCTGTATGAGCATGCCCTGGCCGCTCACCGTTTCGAGGACTATTCCTGTGTGTTCGAGGTAGTGAGGCGCGCCAGCCGCAAGAAGAGATGACGAATCCAGGCTCCTCATTCACCTCCTACCGCTCAGTCCTGCTCTTCTACCAGGGTCAGCTTCTGTCCGCACGAGCGGCAATGGTAGCTGCGCTCGCCGCTCAGGATGCGGCGGTGGCGGATGACAGTCAGTTCGTGTTCCCGACAGGCACAGCGGTAACGGAAGCGTTGCAGACGTCGTACCCGGACCTGCGAAAGATCGTAGTCGTGGCAACGATCGGCTTCCAGTCCAAACATCACCATGATCGACTGCCACTCCCGGCCGTGGGGTTTGATCTTGGGGCCGAACACCAAAGCCGCTACCGCATGGGCCAGTTCATGACCGACGGCCACGTTGATGAAATGCTCATAATTCTGCGCCATCAGCACCGGGTTGAAGCGTATCCGTATCTGTTTGCTACGAAGCTGCATCTGTCCTGCTGCCTGGCCTTTCAGATCGAAACTGACCTCGAGTCCTGGCAGGACCTTCCAGCCAAAATGATGGGCGGCAACAGCCAGCAACATACCAAGGCGGTGATAGACATCGGCAACCTGATCGGGTTTCACTGGAAAAGTCATAGATCACTCCTGTCAGCCATGCGCGGAAACTATTTATGATTTATCTATTTGACACATAAGGCAACACCGGTCTCATAAAAATGGCATAGATTCATCCCCATTCGAATTCTGAGGAATTCCCTCGATCTCTGTATTCCTGTACTATGATTAATTTTAAATAGCAATCTCATGGGCTAACAGCAATGGAAGAAGTCAGAACTTCGGTTGGGGATATCAGACTTGATCGGCGTCGTTTTCTGGGCGCGGCTGTCGGTGGTGCTTTGGCGCTGACGGTGACCGGTGTGAAGGCAAAACCAGCTGCTGGCCCGCGTGAGCTTTGTTTCCATCATACCCACACCGGTGAGAAACTCCGGGTGGAATATCACGATGGTGTGCGCTATCTTGCCGATGCCCTGAAAGAAGTCAGTCATTACCTGCGTGACTTCCGCACCGGTGATATCCATCCCATCGATCCTGGTGTACTGGATATTCTCCAAGCTTTGGCGCAAAGGACCACAGGGCGAATAACGCCTTTCCATGTCATCTCCGCATACCGGTCACCCAAGACCAATGCCATGTTGCGTCAGCATAGTCATGGTGTAGCCAAACACAGTCTCCACATGCAGGGCAAGGCCATTGACATCCGGCTGACGGGTATCGATACCCGTCAGCTCTATCGGACTGCGCTTGGTCTGCGGCGCGGGGGTGTGGGGTATTACCGAAAATCCGACTTCATCCATGTGGATACCGGTCGGGTCAGGACTTGGCGGGGCTGAGGAAAGCACCATAAAAAAAACCCCATCCAGTGACGGGGTTCAGGTGGGGAAGGATCGTTGATCAGTTCAGGGGTACCCTTAGGCACCCTCTGCAATGCGGTCGGTCAGAAGGTCAGTTGGGTGCGCAATTGGATGATATCCAGGCCGCTGGCAGCAGCGTCCGCATTTGAAGTAAAGTTGGCTCCCAAGGCATGGCTGGTATCGAGCACTCGTGTCCAGTCCGCCATCAGACGGATATTGGGGTTGAGATACCAGTTGAGGCCGACGGTAAACGCCTGTTCCTTGCCTCCCTTGATATCCTGGTCATTGAGATCGATCCAGGCATAACGTGCCGCCACTTCCCAGGCGCCCCAGCCGCCCTGGCTGAGACTGAAGTAGTGGGCCGGTTTCAAACGCTTGAATTTGCCACCGCTCATCTTATAGGACGCCGCTCTGGATTCCCCGGTCAATGACCAGGCGGCCTGGATGTGGAATCCGTCGAAGCCCAGGTTATGCCTGGTGGGAACGTGATTGCCTCGCCTGTTGACGAAGGCGTGTGTGTATTCGCCTTCCAGTGAGAAGGGTCCTATCGCTGTCGCTGCCTCGGCACCCGCCAGGATGGTATTGTCCAGACCAGTGATCAGGCTGCCGGTGTCAATCAGAGCCACGTTCGATTTGTGCGTGGTCTTGTCCCGGAATCTGACCGATTTTCCATTCTGAGGTACCCGGTAGGCGCCATTGACCGCGAAATGCACGACCTGTTCCTTGCTGCGGATGGGTGCCAGCGCAAACCGGCCGGTCACCCCCCAGCCTTCGTCGCTTTTGTTCTTGCCACCGGCGGAATCGCCATACAATCCTCCTGCGGCAAACCAGTGCTTGCCATGGCTGTCGAGCCGGACGCCGATGGCACGATCCACCAGGGGTTCCACGAGGCCATTGTCGAGAGAGCGCTCAATGAAAGGGATGTCATTCGAGCTCATTTGCAACTGCAGGCTGAAAGGCTGTTTCTGGTGTCCTACCGCGATGCTGAACCAGTCAAAGCCGGTATACTTCAAATACAGATCCTTGATCCGGGTCTTGTTGCCGGCGAAATCGTATTGCGCCTTGTAATGCCAATCCTGAAAAATCACCCCCTTGACATGAAGTCGGGCGCGACGGATGTCGGTGCCGTCACTGATGTCTTCGTTGCCAATGTTGTCTTCGCTGTGGATAGAACCGTCCGCATGAAGACGGCCCCCAATTTTCATCTTGAAATTGCCGTTGGCTGTTTTGAAACGCAGCCCTTTTGCGCCTAGACTGACTTCGACATCATTCTTGGTCAGGGGCTCTTTCTTTTTCAAAAGCTGATCATACTGTGCCCTGGTAATGGAGCCGTTGGCGAGAAGAATATCAAGCAGCTCACGATCTGCTGCCATTACTTCTTGGCCAAGGAGGGCCATACTGAAAATCCCTGCCTGAAGTCCAAATTTCTTTAATTTCATATAAGGCTTCCTCTGTTTCGCTGAAAGTCCAAAACGAATAATTCAAAGCTCGACAAAGGATAGGCAAGATTTGTTAAGGCATAGTGACAGAGATATGACAGTTTTGTGACGAAAGGAGGAATGGCCCAGGATAGCTGGCGGGCCTGTAAGGGACGCATCCTTGCCGAGGGTTCTCATCCCTTCCTCGGAATGCGCCACACTACGAAAAAGGCACTGTCGCCGATTTGACCACAGTGCCTTATGAATTTATGGCGGAGAGGGAGGGATTACTCGGGCTTTCCATGCCCTCGCCCCTGCGGGGCCGCGCGGTGCGCGTTCAAAATCGCTCCCAGCGATTTTGTCGAACCCTCTATCGGGTTCTCATCCCTCCCTCGGAATGCGCCACACTACGAAAAAGGCACTGTCGCCGATTTGACCACAGTGC
>CAYUPV010000127.1:0-3919 GCA_964445885.1 uncultured Methylococcales bacterium | reverse complement strand
CTTATGAATTTATGGCGGAGAGGGAGGGATTCGAACCCTCGATGGGCTTTTAACCCATACTCCCTTAGCAGGGGAGCGCCTTCAGCCACTCGGCCACCTCTCCGGGATTTGGTAAAGATTCAGTCAGCCTCTGGATCCGACTCGGGTTCCTGGGTATCGGGGGTTGATTCTGATGCTTCGGGTGGGGTTTGCCCTTCTTCCCTTTCGCGCTTGATGCGTTCGTAGATTTCCTCACGGTGTACCGCCACTTCCTTGGGGGCGTTGACACCGATCCGGACCTGATTTCCTTTGACACCCAAAACGGTAACAGTGACGTTATCGCCGATGACCAGTGTCTCCCCAACTCTCCGAGTCAATATAAGCATAAGATTGTCCTTTCTGTTTACTGAAATCAGCCGGCAAGTGCACAGGCTTGATACCAGTGCGAAGTATCACGGATTATAGCACTTCGTTTTTTTACCGCAAAGCTCATTAAATCACGCTGCCGGGGCCTGGTCCAGCCCGAAGACATCGTGGAGGGTACGTACTGCCAGCTCCAGATATTTTTCATCCAGGACAACTGAAACCTTGATCTCGGAGGTGGAGATCATGCGGATATTGATGCCTTCCTCGGCCAGCGCACGGAACATTCTGCTGGCGATGCCTGCATGGGAACGCATGCCCACCCCAACCATGGAGACCTTGACGATATGGTCGTCGCCGGTGACCCTGTTTGCTCCCAGTTTCTGGCACACACCCTGCAGGATATCCAGGGCTTTGGGATACTCGTTCCGGTGCACGGTGAAAGTGAAGTCGGTGGTGTCGTTTTCGGCTACATTTTGGACGATCATATCGATCTCGATGTTGGCGTCTGCGATCGGACCGAGAATCGCGGCGGCGATACCGGGTTGATCGGGGACGCCTTCCACGGTCAGTTTGGCTTCGTCACGGTTGAAAGCGATACCTGAAATCAGCGCCTGTTCCATAACTTTTTCCTCGTAGGTGATCAGGGTACCGGGGCCGTCGTCGAAGGTGGACAGCACCCGCAGGGGGACGATGTATTTGCCGGCGAACTCCACTGCCCGGATTTGCAGGACCTTGGAGCCCAGGCTGGCCATCTCCAGCATCTCCTCGAAGGTGATACGTTCGAGCCTCCTGGCCTTGGGTTCGACCCGGGGGTCGGTGGTGTAGACGCCGTCGACATCGGTGTAGATACGGCATTCGTCGGCTTTAAGCGCTGCTGCCAGGGCAACGGCAGTGGTGTCGGAACCGCCTCGGCCGAGGGTGGTGATGTCGCCTTCCTCGTTCACTCCCTGGAAGCCGGCAACCACCACCACTTTCCGTTGATCCAGGTCCTTGCGGATGCGTGTGCTGTCGATGTCGAGGATGCGTGCCTTGGTATGGGTCGCATCGGTCAGGATTCTGGCCTGGCCACCGGTATAGGAACTGGCGGGACAATCTTCGGCCTCAAGAGCCATGCACAACAGGGCAATGGTGACCTGTTCACCAGTGGACAAAAGAACATCCAATTCGCGGGGATTGGGATAGGCTTGCATTTCTCTGGCCAGTCCCAGAAGACGGTTGGTCTCGCCGCTCATGGCCGAGACCACGACCACGATGTCGTCGCCTTGTGCACGAGCTTTGGTGATCTTGTCGGCCACCTGTTTGATACGCTCGACGGTTCCAACCGATGTGCCGCCGTATTTG
The DNA here is from genome assembly GCA_964445885.1 of uncultured Methylococcales bacterium. GTDB lineage: Bacteria > Pseudomonadota > Gammaproteobacteria > Methylococcales > Methylothermaceae > Methylohalobius. The sequence goes on along the minus strand of CAYUPV010000127.1, from coordinate 2,233 downwards.
TGTACGTACAAAGCCATGTTTATATTCCAAGTTAATCATATTCTGCATGGGTTCCTGTGTAGGTTGGATTGAGCGCAGAGAAACCCAACAGCTGCGCTATCAAGAGGGCTGGCGGAATCGTGTTGGGGTGCAACGCATTCACCCCAACCTACTTTCCAAGCCTGAGAGGAAATGATATTACATCCTCTCTTTCACCCATTCGGTCACCCCGTTCAAAGCCTGTTCCAGCTTGTCAGGCTCGTTGCCGCCAGCCTGGGCAAAGTCCGGCCGGCCACCGCCACGGCCGCCGATCTGTTGGGCAACGAAATTGACCAGTTCCCCGGCTTTGATCCGGTCGGTCAGGTCTTTGGTCACGCCGGCTACCAGGATCACCTTGCCGCCCTTGACGGTAGCCAGGACAAGAGCGGCGGATTTGAGTTTGTTCTTGAGCTGGTCCAAGGTGGAGCGAAGCGCTTTAGGGTCCCCGTCTTCGATTTTACAAGCCAGGACCTTGACCCCGTCGATATCGACGGCCTGGGAGGCCAGATCTCCCCCGGCCTGGGTCGCCAGTTTGGCTTTCAGACGATCCAGTTCTTTTTCCAGTTGGCGGCTTTTTTCCAGTGCCTGACGTGCTTTGTCTTCCAGGGTCTCAAGCGGGCATTTGAATAGATCTGCCAGGGTCTGTAGCTGGCGGTTAGCGGCCTGGACCCAACGCACTGCCTGTTGCCCGGTGATTGCCTCGATTCTACGAATCCCGGCAGCCACGCCAGATTCCGAGACGATCTTGAAGAAACCAATGTCTCCGGCGCGCTGGACATGGGTGCCACCGCAAAGCTCGACCGAGAAATCGCCGATTCTCAGTACCCGTACCTGGTCCCCGTATTTCTCACCGAACAGGGCCATGGCACCTGCGGCCAGGGCCTCGTCTCTGGCCATGACTTCAGCGACCACGGGAGGATTCTTGCGGATCTCGGAATTCACCATCCGCTCCAATTCTTCGATCTGATCCCGGGTCAGAGGCTCAAAATGTGAGAAGTCGAAGCGCAGCCGCTCCGATTCCACCAGCGAGCCTTTCTGCTGCACGTGCTCACCAAGCAGTCGGCGCAACGCGGCATGAAGCAGATGGGTGGCGGAGTGGTTGAGAGCGATGGCGTTACGTAATTCCTCGTCCACTTCGGCAGTGGCGGTTTGACCCTGATTGAGCCTGCCCTGGACCATTTTGCCGATGTGGAGCCAGGTGTCGCCCTGCTTTTGTGTGTCCTCGATGCGGAAAAGGGCGGTGTCAGTACGAATTTCTCCCTTGTCGCCAATCTGTCCACCGCTTTCAGCATAGAACGGGGTCTGGTCCAGAATCACCGCGCCTTCCTCGCCAGCAGACAAGGTGTCCACGGTTTCGCCGTTGTGGACCAGAGCCAACACTTTCGCCCGGGTGCCCAGGGAGTCGTAACCTACGAAACGGGTCTTGGCATGAATGGGTATCACCTTGTGATGACTGGCATCGAAGCCGCTTGCCGCCCGGGCGCGTTCACGTTGCTCTGTCATGGACTGCTCGAAGCCTTCCAGATCCAGCTCGAGGCCGTGTTCGAGGGCGAAGTCGCGAGTCAGGTCCACTGGGAAACCATAGGTGTCATAAAGCTGGAAGATCAGCTGGCCGGGAATGCGGTTGCCCCGCAGTTTCTTCAGCCCCTCTTCGAGAATCTTCATGCCCTGTTCCAGGGTTTCAGCGAAACGTTCTTCCTCCCGCCTCAAGACCTGCTCGATCTGTCCCTGATGTTCGATCAGTTCGGGGTAAGCCTGGTCCATGACATCGACCAGCGGCCCTACCAGTCTGTGGAAGAAGATGTCCCGGATGCCCAGCCGGTAACCGTGGCGTACGGCGCGACGGATGATCCGGCGCAGTACATAGCCGCGCCCTTCGTTGGATGGCAACACGCCGTCGGCAATCAGAAAGGCAGAAGCGCGGATGTGGTCGGCGATCACCTTGAGTGAACTGCTCGTCAGGTCGCCAGTGTGGGCGATGGCGGCGGCGGCTTCGATCAGGAAGCCGGCCACCGCGGCGGCGGAGGCCGGCTCAGCGAATACGCCCTCCAGGGAAGACAACAGACGATAGGCTTCCACGATCTGCTGGTCGGTCACCGATTCGATGAGCCCCCCCGATTCGTCGCGAGCCGCGAGTGCCTGTTCACCGCGGGCCGGCTTGCCAATGCGAATCGCGGTGGCGACCGTTTGGGGATTGTCTACCGGGTGCCCCAAC
>CAYUPV010000126.1:0-8353 GCA_964445885.1 uncultured Methylococcales bacterium | reverse complement strand
GAGGTATATTTCCACCCTGTCCAAGGAGACGCCCGGCAGTACGACTGTGATCCTTAATTGGTCATAGGTTTCCACGATATCGACTGGAGGTTCCCAGGCGGGCAACCGCGGTTTCGAGTGCTGCATGTGGAAGCTCAACCGGCTCAGGCGTTCGGCTTTCTCCAACATTTCGATGGCCTGCAGCCACATCCATTCGAGTGGATCGTTTCGTTGCATGAGAATCCCTCTTATTCGAGTCTCTCGTGGTTGGATTGGGAAAGGATCAGCTTGGCGTGGCTGTCTGCACCGGAAGGCAACGGGCGGTCGGGAGTTTGGATCCAGCTGATGATGTCACGCCAGTAACAAGGGGCTTCGAGATCCCGCAACAACATGTGATAACCCTGATCATACCAGGCCAGTCGAACCTTTTGAGGGTCGGTTCGGGAAAGGAATGTCAGAGTTGGTGTCTTGGGTACGATCTGATCTTTGCCGCCATACAGGTACAGGGTGTGAAGCTGGATGCGGGGGGCGGCCGCCTGGGCTTGATCCATGAGATCGGTCAGGCCGGCGATGGCATCGATCCGGGTGGCCTTGATCACCAAGGGGTCCCGTCCCAAGGCGCGTAGCATATCCAGATTGTCGGAAGGCATGATCTCCAGGCCTTCCCCGGTCACCTGAACCCAGGGAGTGAAGTGGTCACCCAGCCACAGTAAACTGCGCTGGTACCAGGGCATGGTCCAACGGGCCCAGACCGCCGGGGCCGCCAGTATCAGGCCATCGATATGGGCCAGTCCGTCGGTGGCGGCAACGATGGCCACCGCTCCTCCCATGCTTTCTCCAAGGATATACAGGGGAAGATCCGGGTAGCGCTGGCGAATCAAGGCAGTGAAAGTCTTCAGGTCATGGGTGTAGGTGTATACTCCGGCCCACCGACCCCTGTCGGGACTGGCGCCAAAACCACGTTGATCGTAGGCATAGACGGCGATGCCGTGACGGGTGAAAAATTCTGCCGGGGTGTCGATGAAGCGGCCGTAGTCATTGAAACCATGCAAGGCAATGATGACCGCAGAGGACTCCCGCCCGGGTAGCCACCGGTGCATGGGCAGGCGTTGACCGTCACTGGTGAGAAAGGTCGATTCTCCCAGCTGTGGGGCGGAGATTGGGGGAAGACTCAGCGGCTGATGAGCACAGGCAGAGAGCAGGATGATCAGCCACAGCCAGGAAAAAGCATGCATCATTTCAAAGGGTTTGCAGAAGTTGTTTCACCTCTTGGTAACAGGGCTCGGGCACTTGGATCGTCACCATGACATCGGCGCCGTAATCGGCCTTTTCGATATGGGCCCCAAACTGGGCCAGGCGCTGCGGCAAGGTTTGAAAACGGCTGTAATCGATCCGTGTCTCCAAGGTCCGATAAATGATATGGGGCTGTATGTGGGCAATTTCAAGTACCTGCCGGGCCGCCTGGCCGTAGGCTCTGGCAAGACCCCCGGCGCCCAGTTTGATGCCACCGAAATATCGAATGACTGCGAGGCAGGCATTGACCAGGTGCTTTCCCTGAAGGTGGTTCAAAATGGGGCGGCCGGCGGTGCCGGAAGGTTCACCTGCATCGAAAAAACGTTCCCGCAGGCCCTGGGGAGTCTGAATTCGCCAGGCATAGGTGAGATGACTGGCCTGGGGATGTTCGCCAGCCAGCCCGGTGAGAAAGCCTTCCAGCGTCTGACCGTCCGGAGTGGGGGCGATGACGGCGATGAAGCGCGAGCGTTTGATCTCGTACTCACTTTGGTAACGTTTCGTGACGATGGTGTCGTTCAAGTCAGACCCAATCTCCGATTCGTTTCCAAGGTTAATTGTTCCAGGGCGGCCGAGATTTCCACCGGAAAGGTCACTTCGCCTTCCAACTGTGTCAGTTCGGCCGGGAGACTTTCAAACTCTCTGGTGACCCGTTCTCTAATCTTCTCCACCGATTCAGCCGGTTTGAGTCTCTGGCCCTGGCGCATCACAGGTTGTAGTAAAGGTTCTCCGGATGGCTGATCGTCCAAAGTGGTAAGGATATCCCTGATCAGCATGCCATCGCTGTCACGCAGGCGGTAGACCTGTTTGCGTCCCGGCCAGGTCTGTTTACCGCTGGAGACCTTGCGGCGGGGGATTTTGGCGTATTCCTGGAGTTTATAGGCGCAATTGAGGTAGGGGGCGTCGTTTGAAGTAGTGAGTTTGGTACCGACACCGAAACCATCGATGGGAACTTTGTGGTCCTGGAAGCGTTTGAGAGAGTATTCGTCCAGATCGCCGCTGGCGAAAATGCCTATGTGCTCACACCCCGCCTGGTCCAGTTTCCTCCTGACGTCGATGGCCAGGGAGGCCAGATCGCCGCTGTCGATCCGGACCGCCTTAATGTGGATACCCTCTCGTTCCAGCCCGCTGACCAGGGCTATGATCTTGTCTACCGCCGCCAAGGTATCGTAGGTGTCTATGAGAAGGACCACATTATGAGGCTGGGAGTGGGCGAAAGCGCGGAAGGCTTCCAGTTCGTCGTCGTGGGCCATGATATAGGAATGGGCCATGGTGCCGAAGACGGGAATGGAGAACTCCATGCCCGCCTGCACATTCGAGGTCCCGGTAAAGCCTGCCAGATACGCGGCACGGGCGGCCAGGAGTCCTGCTTCGCTACCATGAGCTCGGCGTAGACCGAAATCCACCAGGGTTTTTCCCGGGGCGGCCAGGACGCAGCGAGCCGCTTTGGAAACGATCAGGGTCTGAAACTGGATCAGGTTGATCAGCCTGGTTTCCACCAGCTGGGCCTGGGGTAGGGGGGCCACCACACGCAGGATCGGTTCGTTCGGAAAGAACACTGTGCCTTCGGGTACGGCGTCCACCTCACCGCTGAAGCGCAGGGTTGTCAATTGATCGAGAAACCGGTCATCGAAAAAACCGGTTTCCTGAAGGTAGGCGATCTCCGTTGTGGTGAAGGCCAGGTTCTCCAGATACTCGAGGGCCTGTTCCAAGCCGGCTGCAATGAGAAAGTTGCGCCGGGGCGGGAACTTGCGCACGAACAGTTCGAACACCGCCGTGTCTTCCATGCCCTCATACCAATACCCCTGCAGCATGGTGAGTTGATAGAGGTCGGTCAGGAGGGCTGAGGTCATAGGGGGTTACCTTGTGATGAATCGCGCTCCCAAGCGTCGCATTTCGTCCAGGGCTTTCGCTTCGTCGCCCGGTTGGGCGTTGACGGCGCGGATGGCATCGGTCAGGAGCACGACGTCGAATCCCTTGTCGATGGCATCTTTCACCGTGTTGAGGACGCAATAGTCGGTTGTCAGACCACCGACGAACAAGCGCCTGACACCCATTCGTTTCAACTGTTGCTCCAGGTCGGTATGCTCGAATCCGGAATACGCGTCCTGATCTGGTTCGGTGGCTTTGGAGATGATAACGGTGTCGGGGGAAAGTCTCAATCCTTCAGCGAATTGCGCGCCTGGCGTGCCGGCGATGCAATGGGGTGGCCAGGGGCCCCCTTGGGGTTTGAACGAGCAGTGGTTGGGGGGGTGCCAGTCGCGGGTGGCAATGATCGGAAGCTGCTTCTCACGGAACTTATCGATGTAACGGTTCAGCTGTGGAACGATTGTGTCACCGTCCCTCACTGCCAAGGCGCCGCCAGGGAGAAAATCCTTCTGGACGTCGACGATGACGAGTGCATCACCCCCGGTGGGCTCGATCATGGACGCATCCGGGTGATGACAAGGGTGATTTTTTTCTTGTGGTCGATCGCTATTGGTTGGCTCAACCCTTCCAAGTCCCCGGGAGATCCCTTCGCGTTGCCCGATTTGGCCACCCGGGCCCCGATGACGACCCGATCGAAATTGGACAGTTTCATCTGTGGCATCATGGCCTGGGTGTCATCCAAAGTGACGGTGACTGGAAGATCCTTGACTCGCTTGCGAACGATGGCAAGAGGCATCGGGGGGCCGTGAGCGGCCCGGGCAAAAATGTAGACGACGTCTTCCGGTCCGGCCTGGGACGCAAGTTTGGACGACAGGGAGACTGTCACCTGGATGGCTCCGGCGGCAGCCTGGGGTTTGGTTGGGGTGTCAACAGCCGTGGCGACGTTCATCCCGACTTTTTCCATCATCATGGCCAGTTGCTGTCTTTTTTCACTGGTGGGTGGCAACTGGGCGAGCAAGCGTTGCCAGTATGGCTCGGCCTTGGCGGGTTGATTCTGCTGCAAGGCGGCTAGTCCCGCCAGCCACAGAGCATGGGGTTGGTTGGGAGACTGTTTCAGTATCGACAGGATGAGTTTCTCCGGTTCGCCGCTGAATTTTTCCCCCTGGCTGCGAGCCAACGCTTCGGCGTAGAACAACTTGACATCAGGATTGTCAGGTGCCAGTTCCATAGCATGGCGAAAAGTCTCCAGTGCTTTCTCCATTTGGTTGGTGGCTATGTAGGTACGACCCAGCAGTACCCAGTCATCAAGTGAATCAGGATTGGCTTGCAGGCGTTCTTGCAGACGTTGAATGCCGGTTTCCAGGCTCGGGGGTGCCGACTTCTGGCCTGTGGTCCCTGATCCAGACTTTGCGTGTTTCGGCGCTTGGGTAGCCTCTGCGATACGGCTGGCATGGGCCTGCCCGATCAGATCGGGACGACCGACCGCGAAATACAGGGACAGGCCAACGAGGGGCAATACTGCCAGGGTGGCAAAGATCGGCAGCAGTCCCTGCAAATGTTTGGCTGGATCGGTCTCGGAGGTATCGGGGGTCAGGTCGAGCAAGTCGCGATTCAGTTCGGCAATGAGCTGATCGAATTGTTCCCGGTCGATTTTTTCTTCAGCCAGCTCCTGTTCCAGTTCCCGTCGTCGTTGGCGATGGGCATCTAGAATGGCCGCTATCTGGGTGTCGGCATCGGCAGCCGAGGATTGGCGGTGTAGCGACCACCAGAACAGGGCATAGGACAACAGAATCAGGCCTGCGGCCATCAGCCAAAACAACGTCATGACTTGGATTCCTGATCTTTATTCAATAATTTCTCCAACCGTCGGCATTCTTCCTCCGATAGCGGCGGGACAGTGGTGGGTTGCCGTGATCTGCTGATCCGCCACAAGATGAACCCACCCAATGCAAGGGCGACGAAGGGTCCAAACCATAGCAACATCGTGGTTTTCTTCACCGGTGGGCGATAGAGTACGAAATCGCCATAGCGGTTGACCAGAAAGGCGACAATGTCACGGTCGCTTTTTCCCGCCAGCAACATGGTATAGACCTCGTCACGCAGATCCTCGGCCAGATCGGCATTGGAATCGGCCAGCGACTGGTTCTGACAGACCAGGCAGCGGAGTTCACCGATCAAATGGTGATAACGCGCCTTCAATTGGGGGGTGGGGAATTCACGTACTTCGATTCCTGCCTGGGCCGTGTGGATGCTGATAATGAGCGGGAAAATCAGCAGGAACCATCCTGGATTGAAACGATCAGGCAGCGGGTTCAACATAGTTTACCTTGTGGAGGGTTGAGGAATCGGCAGGCCATCTTCGTGCAACATTCTCAATTTTTTCGCGCACCATCAAGATTGCTTCTCAAGATAGCGAATCAGGGGTGCCAGCTTTCCCTCCCAGTCCTTGGGGGTGATAGGGCCGATGTGTTTGTAACGGATGATGCCCTGTTTGTCGATGACAAAGGTTTCAGGAACTCCGTAGACACCCCAATCGATCCCGGCCTGGCCATCTTCATCGAAGGCGACCGCCCGGTAAGGATTACCGAGGATGTTGAGCCAGCGCAACCCTGCCATGCGGGTGTCCTTGTAATCCATCCCGTAGATGATGACGCCATCGCGGGACAGTTTGAGCAAGTATGGATGTTCCTGGCGACAGGCGACGCACCAGGAAGCCCACACATTGACCAGGCTGACTCTGCCTTTGAAAACCTCGCCGGACAGTTTCTTTTCCGGGGCATCCAGGGTGGGCAGTTCGAAGGTCGGAGCGGGTTTGCCGATCAGCGGGGAGGGGACCTCGCGGGGGTTGAGCCTGAGCCCGGCCGCCAGCAAAATCACGAGGCCAATGAAGAGTCCCAGGGGAATGAGGAATTTCAGCTTGAACATGGGTCAGGCAGGTACCGTGGCAGTGGATTTTTCTTTGGCGGCTACACGGGCAGTCCGGTACCGGCGGTCGGAAGCGGCCAGCAGCCCTCCAGCCATCATCAGCAGGCCGCCGAGCCAGATCCAGCGGACTGCCGGTTTGACATAGAGGCGCACGCTCCAGGCATTGCCCTCCAGAGATTCGCCCAGGGCGATGTAGATGTCGCGTCGCAGCGAAGGATCGATGGCCGCTTCGGTCATCACGTTGCGCTGAACCGGATAGAAGCGTTTCTCTGGCTGCATCTCGGTGATAGAGTCGTTGCCGTCGCGAAGTTCGAACATTCCTTGTTGAGCCGTGTAATTGGGGCCTTCCACTTCCCGGATCCCTTTGAACAGGAAGGTATAGCCACCCAGGCTGGTGGTATCACCCGGTTCCAAACGTACGGTCTTGTCAATGCTGAAATGGTTTGATACCGTCACACCCACCAGAAACACCGCCAGGCCGAAATGGGCCAGGATCATGCCATAGTACCCCAAAGGCTGCCGCAATCCACTCACGCCACCACGCTGTCGATAGCGTTGCCACAATGGCAGCAGGGCAGTGGTGGCCAGCCAGAAGGCACAACTCAGTCCTGCCAGGGTGGTGATCTGTTTAAGATCGAACCAGATAGCGGTGACCACCGCCGCAGACACGATACTGGTCGGTATCAGCCAACGCACTTGACGCCAGAGCCGTGACAGATTCCCCTGCCGCCAGGCAACCAACGGTCCTATCCCGGCCAACAGAAACAGGGGGGCAGTGACCGGTGTGAACACGGAGCTGAAATACGGAGGCCCCACCGAGATCTTGCCCAGATCCAGGGCATTCAGTAACAGTGGATAGAGGGTGCCCAGCAGAACACTGGCGCTGGCGATCACCAGCAAGACATTGTTGAGTAACAGCAACGATTCCCGGGAGAACCAGTGGAAACGGGCATGATCCTTGACGGTCGGTGCTCTCAGGGCATAGAGGAGCAGAGAACTGCCGATGACCAGCCCCAGGAAGATCAGAATGAACAGCCCACGCTCTGGATCATTGGCGAAGGCGTGTACCGATACCAAAACCCCGGAGCGGACCAGAAACATCCCCAGCAGGCTCAGGGAAAAGGCAAAAATGGCCAGCAGCACGGTCCAGGCCTTGAAGGCCCCCCGTTTCTCAGTGACCGCCAGGGAATGAATCAGAGCGGTGGCCATCAACCAGGGCATGAAAGAGGCGTTCTCCACCGGATCCCAGAACCACCAGCCACCCCAGCCCAGTTCATAGTAGGCCCACCAAGAACCCAGCGTGATTCCCAGGGTGAGGAACGACCAGGCCACCAGGGTCCAGGGACGTGACCAGCGTGCCCAGGCAATATCCAGAGACCCGGACAACAACGCCGCAATCGCGAAGCTGAACGGTACCGCCATCCCCACGTATCCCATATACAGCATGGGAGGATGTACCGCCAAGCCGAAATCCTGCAGCAAAGGGTTGAGATCGTTGCCGTCGAAGGGGGCGGGGAGCAGCCGTTCAAATGGATTTGAAGTGAACAAAATAAAGAGCAGGATCCCGATACTGACCAAACCGAGTATCCCCAGCACGCGGGCGATGAAGACTTCGGACAGGCCGCGGCTGAACAGGCTGACTGCCGCACTCCACAAACCTAAAATGGTGGCCCAGAGCAGCACCGAACCCTCGTGGGCACCCCATACGGCGGCAATGCGATAGAACAGGGGCAGGGCCGTGTTGGAGTGTTCGGCCACGTAAAGGACCGAGAAATCGTTGTCGATAAAGGCTTGAGTGAGGCAGTAGAAGGAGACCAACAGAAACAGGAACTGTGCCCGCGCGGCCGGGCGTGCCACCGCCATCCAGACGGGTATCCTCAGACCCGCTCCAGCCAGGGGGAAGACGGCCTGGACGACGGCCATGAGCAGGGCGAAGATCAGGGCCAGCTGGCCGGTTTCGGCAATCATCGGCTTGCTCCTTTGAATTCATCCACAGTCGGCATTTTGCCGCTTTTCTTCAATGCCTCGGCGACTTCCGGTGGCATGTAGTTTTCATCGTGTTTGGCCAGGACCTGGCTGGCCTTGAAGAGGCCATCCGATTGAAGTTTTCCGATGGCGATGATCCCCTGACCCTCACGAAACAGGTCGGGCAGGATGCCGTCGTAGAAGACCGTGACTTTGGCACCCCCATCGGTCAGGGTGAAACTGACCGCGAGACTGTCAGGATCCCGATGGACACTGCCGTTTTCAACCAACCCGCCGATACGGAAGGAGTATCCGGTCGGTGCCT
>CAYUPV010000125.1:0-8392 GCA_964445885.1 uncultured Methylococcales bacterium | reverse complement strand
TCCAGGCCGGGGACGCCCTCAAACCAATACCCTGCTCCCTGCTTTGTTCTTTCATGCTTCGGGGTGAAATGGTGATTTCATGAGCGTTACCGTGAAAAATTTATGGAAGACTTCGTAGGGTAGAGGCGAAGCCGATACCCGCCATGTGAGGTTTGTTGGGTTTCGCTTCGCTCTACCCAATCTTTCATCTGCCGGGGTGATGCCAGGGGCTTCATGAGCGTTACCGTCAAAGATTGACGATCTCCAGTCGGTTGGTGCCGCCGGGGTGGCCACGGGAAGGCCCTTGGGTGATGACCACTGGCCCCTTACTGACTCCGTGGTTATGCAGCCATTCGCAGGCGATGACGCACCAGTCACGCTGGTCACCTCCGGTGTGCACGGGATGAATACCGTAACTGAACATCAATTGCTGACAGGTGGCTGGATGGGGGGAGAATGCGATGATCCAGGAGGGCAGATGGAAACGGGCGATGTGGCGCGCGGTGGCCCCGGTTTCCGTTGGAGTGAAGATGTAACGAACCCCCAGGTGTTCGGCAGCGGTCACCACATTGAGAGTAATCACATCCTGGATCTGGACTGATTTGTGGGGCATGGAAGTGAGACGTGTTGTCTCGATACTTCGGGGTCGTTCTTTTTCCGCCTGGCGGGCGATCTGTCCGAGCATCCGTACTGCCTCGATGGGGTATCTGCCCAACGCTGACTCTTCGGACAGCATTACAGCATCAGTCCCATCGAGCACGGCATTGGCCACGTCAGTGGCCTCCGCACGGGTGGGGCGATTATGCCCGGTCATCGATTCGAGCATCTGGGTCGCGGTGATGACCGGCTTTCCGGCCAGATTGGCTTTGCGAATCAGGCGTTTCTGAGTCAGGGCGATGGTTTCGATCGCGGTCTCTACTCCCAGATCACCCCGGGCAACCATGATGCCATCGGCAGAATCCAGAATTGCATTGATGTGTTTCAGAGCCACGGCCCGTTCGATTTTGGCGATAATATAAGGCTCTGATCCAATTTTTCGGGCTGTCTGACGAACTCTCTCGATGTCCTCGGCACTGGCCACAAATGAGACACTGATGGCATCGACTCCTTGTTCGCAAGCGAAAGCCAGCAGGGTTTGGTCCTGTTCAGTGAAGGCGGGCAGTGGAACGCGCAGCCGTGGAATGTTTACCCCTTTATGAGAACGTAGTTCGCCTCCCACCGCCACCCGGCAATGGACTTCGGTCTCGGTCAGCGTCTCTACGCGCAATTCGATGAAACCATCGTTGAGGAATATCGGGTCGCCGGGCCGGACCGCCTGGGGCAACTTGGGGAACTCGAGGCTGGCGCGGCCGGCATCACCTGTCAGAGGAAGGGTGGATAGAACGAAAGTCTCGCCACTTTGTAACTGGACGGGATCGGGATGAATCGGACCGATGCGAAGCTTTGGACCAGGCAGGTCGGCAAGGATGGCGATCCGGTGTCTGGTTTGTATCGCTGCCTTGCGTATGTTGAAGATGCTGCCGATATGACTGTCCAGATTCCCGTGGGCCAGATTGAGGCGGGCGATCGTCATGCCGGAGCGGATCATGTGCTCTAGAATGTTTACGCTTTCGGAGGCCGGTCCGATAGTGGCTACGATTTTGGTTTTGTGTCCAATGGGTCGCATGATGTCTTTCCATCCGTTGGTGTCTATATCGATCCCATCAAAAGCTGCATCAGCCGTTTGGAATCTACGTTCTCACCGCTCAAAGCCATTGCCAGCAACTCTCCACCCAATACCGGTGGGGCGATCACCATGTTGGGTTTGACCCGGCGGATACGTTTCAGATTACGGGCATCGTTGACGGCAGCGATGGTTTTGATCTGCCCCAGTTCCTTGGCCGCCAGAACGATGAATGCGTTCTCCGAATCATCGTCGGTCAAGGCCAGGATCGCCTTGGCCTTTTCACCGCCAGCAAGGCGCAGGACTTCAAGATCGCTGCCGTCGCCAACCACCACATCGAGATCGGCATACTGGCTTCCCTCCGGTTCCCGGCGCAGGATGAAGGTGATCGCTTCACCCCTTTTGCACAATTCCTGAAAAGTGTTGCTGGCCAAGGCGCTGGCCCCGACGATGATGTAGTGATCCTTGCGCTGCATCTGTTTTTTTCTCCCGTGAAACAGGTCTTCCAGTCGCTGGTTGATGAGGGGCACGATGATGGTGCCGAAGATGGTGGCGACGGCCACCATCCCTGCGCTGATGAGTGAGACCACAAACAGGCGCGCCTGCGGCGCTATAGCGACGATATCCCCATAGCCTACTGTTGACAAGGTCTCGATGGTGAAATACAAGGCCTGATCCAGTGTGTGGATAGGCGGCTGGAACAGATCTCCCAGAATATAGCTGCCAAGGACGCCATAGCCAGTCAGCACCAGCAGACTGGTGGCGGCAAACAAGGTGGCGGTGGCAAGGCTGCTGCGGTCGAACCAGGGGAAGGCGGCGAGGAGTGCCGCCAGCAGCATGGTACTGTAAGTAAGCAACCACTCGTGAGGACGATCTGAGGGCTCGAAAAAAAGGATGGCGATACCGGCCAACAATGCCAGCGCTGTGGTGATCCAGGCCAGGCGGGAGCGCAGCAGCAGTCCGATAGACATGGCCAACATGAAAAGTCCGACTGCGATCTGGGGCAGTCCCGTCAGGCCGACGTTGACCAGGTTCAAAGTCAATGTGGTGAGCGTCTGGGAGAAGAAGTGCAATCCCAAGGCATGGATCAGCGGGGGCAGAAGATGTACCGCCCCCAGAAAACCGACCGCCAGGGACAAGGGCAAGTGGGGAAACCAGGCCGCGAACCGCATGCGGCCGATCCAGAGACGCCAGCGATGGAAAATGTTAGGGAAAGTCCGGATCATGCGGTCCTGGTCAATGTGTCACAAGCGAATCTGGCAAGGTCATTCTGGTTTGTTGGTATTCTATCCGGATATCGCTCTTGGCCATACCCAAGCTTACCCCCTGGACAGGAATTTGCCTTTGCCCGCCGCGCAGCACGATCTGGATCCTGGTGCCAAGAACGATTCCCTCAGTTGTAAAGCAACCCTGGGAGCGGCATCTTCTGAATGCCCAATTCAGCTTTTTCCGATATAGTGTCAGCCACAAACAGGTCTTGAATGGAGGGAGACATGGCTTGGGGGAGACGTAGCAATAAAGCAGCTCGGGTCAGCATCGATCGGCTACTCGACACCGATCTTCATACCGGCCTGAGTGAAGTCGAGGCTCGCCGACGGATTGAAATCTTCGGCCCCAACGAGATTCCGGAAAAAGAACCTTCTTTTTGGTATCGCCTGTTCAAACGTTTTTGGGGGCCGATTCCATGGATGATTGAAATTGCCGCCCTGCTTTCGGCCCTGGTCCACAAATGGGAAGACTTCGGCATCATCGTTACCCTCCTGCTGATCAACGCCTACATCGACTTCCGCCAGGAATCCAAAGCGATGAGTGCACTGAGGGTGCTGAAGCAGAAACTCTCCAAGACTGCCATGGTGTTGCGTGACGGGCACTGGGAGACCATCGCGGCCAAAGAATTGGTGCCTGGTGACGTGGTCAAGCTCAAGATCGGTGACATCATCCCCGCCGACGTCCAGCTCAAACAGGGGGATTATCTGCTGCTGGATTTGTCCGCTCTGACCGGAGAGTCCCTGCCAGTGGAAAAAAAATCCGGTGATCTGGCTTACAGTAACGCCATGGTCAAGGCGGGCGAGATGGTCGGAATTGTCACTGCCACCGGTCTCAACACGTATTTCGGCAAGACGGTGGCCCTGGTGGCCAGGGCCGAGCGTGAGGAAATCAGTCACTTCCAACGGGCGGTGATGGGGATCGCCAACTATTTGATCGCCATTACCATTGTGCTTGCCCTGGTGATTCTTGCGGTGGCCTATCACCGGCATGATCCGATGATGGAGATCCTGCGCTTTACCCTGGTACTGGTGGTGGCCTCGATTCCAGTGGCGCTTCCTGCGGTGTTGTCGGTGACCCTGGCCGCCGGTGCGGTGCGAATGGCGCGCAGGAATGCGGTGGTCAGCCGGCTGGCGGCGATCGAGGAAATGGCTGGCATGGATGTGCTCTGCAGCGACAAGACCGGGACCCTGACCCAGAACCGGATGGAAGTGACCGAACCGGCGACCTATCACGTTTATCGGCTTGAGGATCTGTTTCTCTATGCCGGCCTGGCCAGTCGCGAGGAAAATCAGGATCCTCTGGAAGTGCCGATCTTCCAACAACTGGAAAAGATGGGTCTGAAAAGTCAGTTATCTGACTGGAAGCGGCTGGATTTCATTCCTTTCGACCCCATCCGCAAGCGTACCGAAGCCACTGTGGAACGCAATGGCGATCGTATGAGGATCGTCAAAGGGGCCCCCCAGGTGATCTTCTCCCTGTGCGAACAGTTCAATCATCACGAGGAGGTGCTCGAAGCGGCCCAGGACCAGGTGGATGCCTTTGCCGAGAAGGGTTATCGCACGCTTGCCGTGGCCATCAGCCGCGAAGCAGATGAGTCCTATGAATTGGTGGGGCTGATCCCTTTCTATGACCCACCCCGGGAGGATTCCGCTCAGACCATCAGTGAAGCACTCAAGCTGGGGGTCAGTGTCAAGATGGTCACCGGTGACAACCTGGCTATCGCCCAACAGATTGCCAGAATGCTGGGCATCACCGGGGAGGTTTACGATGTCAAGGAGTTCCACGAAGGGGCGGAGAGGGAGTTGATGCTGGTGGCGCAGATCGTCACCGAGACGCTCTATGCCGAATTCAAGCCGGATGCCACCCCCAGGGATGTCAAGCGGGCCGCCCGCAAGGTTCTGCGCAATCTGGAGGATGCCCTGGTCAAGAGCGAGTCCCAGCGGGAACTGGTGCGTAAGCACGAATCGGAAATCATCGCTCTGATCGAACGGGCTGGCGGGTTTGCCCAGGTATTCCCGGAGGACAAATATTTCATCGTCGAGGAACTTCAAAAGGCCAACCATATCGTCGGTATGACCGGCGACGGGGTCAACGACGCCCCGGCGCTGAAGAAGGCCGATGCGGGAATTGCCGTGTCCGGTGCTACCGATGCCGCCCGTGCCGCCGCCGACGTGGTGTTGCTGGCGCCGGGGCTGTCGGTGATAGTGGAGGGTTTCAAGGTGGCGCGCCGTACCTTCGAGCGGATGAAGGCCTACACCATCTACCGTATCAACGAGACCATCCGGTTGATTCTGTTCATGACCCTGGCGATCTCGGTGTTCAACTTCTATCCGGTCACCGCGATTATGATCATCCTGCTGGCGCTGCTCAACGACATCCCCATCCTGGCCATCGCCACCGACAACGTGAAGCTGGCGGAAAAACCGGTGCGCTGGAATTTCGTCGAGGTACTGGGGATCGCCACTCTCATGGGCGTGCTGGGGCTGGTGTCTTCCTTCCTGGTGCTGTTGGTGCTGGTGGAATATTTCCATTATCCCCTGGAATTCATCCGCTCGGCGATTTTTCTCAAACTGGTGATCGCCGGTCATACCACCATCTTCATTACCCGCAGCTACGACCGGTTCCTGTGGAGCCGTCCGTTTCCTTCCTGGCAGTTGCTGAGCGCCAATCTTTCCACCGGCATACTCGGGGTGCTGATGGCGGTCTACGGTTGGTTCATGACCCCGGTGGGGTGGGACTTTGCCCTGTTTTTCATGGGCTACTATGTACTGTGGATGTTCCTGATCGATGCCATCAAGGTGGGCACCTATCGGGTGATGCGCCGCCGGGGGTTGGTTGAATAAGAAACCTGGAAGAAGGTAAGGAGATGCCTGAGGTAGGGCCACCCTGCAACCGGAAAGAGAAGTATCCGACGGTTTCGTTTTTGTCGGGGAGCACGCTGGCATGGATCGCTTTGCTCGGTGGCTGCCTGGTGTTGGCCTGGTGGATCATCCGGCCCTTTGTCGATGCCTTGTTGTGGGCATTGATCCTGGCTTACATCACCTGGCCGCTGTATGCCTCCCTGCGGAGTCTGTTGCACCGGCGCAATATACTGGCAGCGTCGTTGCTGACTGGCGGCCTGGCGTTGACCGCCACGCTTTTCCTGGGATGGATCGGATGGCAGTTGCAGGTCGAGGTGGCGGATTTTTTAAGCGCACAACAATCCCACAACGGGACCGACCTGCAGGCGGCCCTGAGCAGGATTCCCTGGCTGGGGGAATGGTTGCAGAACAAGCAACTGCAATGGAGCCGGGAACCTTTTGATCTCCGTGATCAGTTGTGGCACCTGTTCAGGCAATACAGCAGCCAGTTGCTCCATATGCTGGGCAGCGTGGGCAAGCACACTCTGATCTACCTGTTCACGTTCCTCTCGCTGTTTTTTATTTACCGCGATGGAGATCGTTTGCTCGAGCAAACCCGCATGACGGTGTGTGGATTGTTGGGAGGGCGTGCTCTCGCGTATTTGCATGCCATTGGTCTGACTCTGAAGGCGGTGATTTACGGCTTGGTACTGACTGCCCTGGGACAGGGCTTGATGGCAGCGATCGGCTTCTGGCTGGTGGGACTGGAAGCACCGGTATTGTTGGGATTGTTGACCGCTCTGGTGGCCCTGGTGCCTTTTGGTGCCCCCCTGGTTTGGGGAGCTGCCAGCCTGTGGGTGATTCTGGTGGGGAAATTCTGGCTCGGAATCGGCCTGTTTGCGTGGGGCCTGCTGGTGATGGCCGTGGTGGACAATTTCATTCGCCCCCTGGTGATCAGCCAGGCCAGCCGGATTCACTTCCTGATCGTGTTGTATGGTGTGCTGGGCGGCATCGAACTGTTCGGCCTGCTGGGATTGTTCATCGGCCCGGTGATTCTTTCGGTGCTGTTGGCCATCTGGCGCGAGTGGGTTCGGGAGGTCGACCGGCCCGGGCCTCCCTGAAGTATTCTGTTCATCTCACTGAACGGACCGCGGCCACGGTATTCGGAACCTTCAAACCGTTTAGGGGTCGGTTAACATATTCTCTATGGATGCAACCACTCCTGTCCCCGGGAGTGGTGCGAATTGACGATCGGAATCAATATATGGAGTCAAGATGGTTGCTGTGATGGAAAACTCGTCGGCCCAACAGGGGGTCAAGGCGCTCAGATCGTACGTCACCACCAGGATCCTGGGGCAGGAAGCGTTGATCGACCGCCTGCTCATTGCTCTGCTGGCCGACGGTCATCTGCTGGTCGAGGGGGCGCCTGGATTGGCCAAGACCCGGGCTGTCAAAGTGTTGAGCGAAGGGGTCGAAGGTGATTTTCATCGCATCCAGTTCACGCCCGATCTGTTGCCCGCCGATCTGACCGGGACGGACGTTTTCCGGCCCCAGGACGGGTCTTTCCGTTTCCAGAAGGGACCACTGTTTCACAACCTGATTCTGGCTGACGAGATCAACCGGGCGCCGGCCAAGGTGCAGTCGGCGCTGCTTGAGGCGATGGCCGAGCGCCAGATCACGGTCGGTTCGACCACCTATTCCCTGCCACGCCTGTTCCTGGTGATGGCGACCCAGAATCCCATCGAACAGGAAGGGACCTACCCCTTGCCGGAGGCCCAGCTCGACCGCTTCCTGTTGCACGTCAGGATCGATTACCCGCAGCTCGAGACCGAACAGGCAATCCTGCGTCTGGCCCGGGCCGAGGCGAGGGAAGGTGGCGAAGAAGCACGACCGGACCAGCTTCTCACCCAGCAGCAGTTGTTCGCCGCCCGTCGCGAGGTGCTCAATGTCCACATGGCGGACAATCTCGAGCGTTATCTGTTGGAGATCGTCCTCGCCACCCGCCAGCCGGCCCGCTATAGCGAGGAATTGGCCCGCTGGATCCAGTGGGGGGCGAGTCCGCGCGCCACCATTGCCCTGGACCGCTGCGCCCGTGCCCAGGCCTGGCTTGCCGGACGCGATTTCGTCATCCCCGAGGACATCCAGACTCTGACCTTCGACCTGCTGCGTCACCGGGTGTTGCTGAGTTACGAGGCCGAGGCCGAGGGTATCACCCCAGACCGCTGTATCGAAATCCTGCTGCAACAGATCGCGGTTCCCTGACTCGAATGCGCCACCGCTTGTTTCTATCTGCCACTGAGAAGACGCCTCGGGAGGTCGGCACTGGCCCCGACGGTCTGGTGAAGGTGTCGCTGGCTTCACTGCTTGCGTTGCGCCGGAGCGGCGAACAGCTCAATCTGCCCGCCCGCCACATTGCCTCGTTGCGTAGTGGACAGTATCTCTCACCGCTCAAGGGGCGTGGGATGGAATTCGACGAGGTACGCCCCTACCAGCAGGGTGACGACGTGCGCACCATCGACTGGCGGGTGACGGCACGCACCGGACGTGCCCATACCAAGCTGTTTCGCGAGGAGCGCGAGCGGCCGGTGCTCCTGTGGTTGGACCTGCGCCCGGGGATGATGTTCGCCACCCGGGGGGCCTT
>CAYUPV010000124.1:0-8405 GCA_964445885.1 uncultured Methylococcales bacterium | reverse complement strand
GGCCTGTGTCCAGAACAATTTCAGGGGATCGTGAGAAGACGGTAACGATATGAGTATAGGGGGGTGGTTTCTGTGTGGGTCCAGAATTTCTCGAGGGTGACCACGACCGGGATTGCGTTTGTAGCCAGGGGATCATCCTGAGAGAGGATTTGGTGTCCCTCTCCTCGAAGTTCGTCGGTGATGACCTCGTGAATGAAAGATGGAACGTTGCGGGCAAAGAAAACATCCCCCATCGGGACATCGAATGCAGCCGTACGTTCCCCGATTCGCCCGCGTTCGGAGCGTGCATCTTCGACGGGCATGACGACATAGCGCCGACGTTCGGGAGCAGCTGGAATACTGATATCGCGATCTGACCATGGACGTAAAGAAACTGTGAAGCCGCTACGCCGGCTTCGTACCGCGAGATCGTGCGCGATGTCATGCGCAACACTCTTGAATATAGATTTCCATGCGCCGATTGTATAGGCACCCCCCCAGTAGACCCCGCGTCGGTGGTCGATGTGTGCCAGCACAACTCCACTCGACGTGTCAACGACACTGCCCTTCACCTTTAGGATTGTTGCGCCGTAACCAGGCAGGAGCCAACGCTTGAAAGCATCACCCGGTTCATACTCAAGAATTTCCAGATCGATGCGATAGGCGTTGGGTTTTCCTTCGGAAAAGATCGCTTCTTCGTGTAGCGCGTTTTCCAGGGCGGATCGCAGAAGTTGCTCGGCATCGATCCCGGCTGCGGTGCTGCCTGAGGAGCGGTCTTGTATTTTTCCAATATTGAAAACTGCACCGCGTGGGATAGATGCGGAGCGTTCGAATGTCGTTGGAGCAGGGGTGATACATGAGGTAAGGAGCGTAGCGATAGCTATCCATACAAGAGTGATAGCGCGCGGTTCTGTTTTCATCTCCCAAAACTCTCAAGGGCGAAACCAAGTCGATATTTATGTATGTATTACAAAACGAGATGAAACGATGAAATTCTGACCAAGTTAGGAATTGGTATCCTGGTTTCCAGTCAAACAAAATTCCCGAAGGGCCTCCAATTCGTCCCAACGAGCATACTTCTCTTCCAGCGACTTTTCCAGCGCCTTGAGTTCCTCCAGCGTTTGGTCCACTTCTCCGCGCTCGCAGCGATAGAAATCCGGTTGGGCGATCTGTTCGTTCAGTTCCGTCTGTCGGGCTTCCAGTTGTTCGATCTCTTCGGGCAGGCTCTCCAGTTCCCGCTGTTCCTTGTAGCTGAGTTTGGTCTTGGCCCGTTTGGGGCGGCTTTTCAGTTGGCAATCGTTTTCCACCTGTTTGTCGGTTGCCTGCGGCCGGGGCCGTTGGCGCAGCCAGTCTTCGTAGCCACCGACGTATTCGCCGATCCTGCCGTCGCCCTCGAACACCAGGGTGGAGGTGACCACGTTATCGAGGAAGGCGCGGTCGTGGCTGACCAGCAGCAGAGTGCCGTCGAAGTCGAGAAGCAACTGTTCCAGCAGTTCCAGGGTTTCCAGGTCCAGGTCATTGGTGGGCTCGTCCAGCACCAGCAGGTTGGCGGGACGGGTGAACAATTTGGCCAGCAGCAGGCGACTCTGTTCGCCGCCGGAGAGGGATTTGACCGGCGAGCGGGCACGTTCTGGGCTGAACAAAAAATCAGCCAGCCAGGACATGACGTGACGGCGCTGGCCACCCACGGTGACCCAGTCGCTGCCACCCGCCACCGTGCCCACCACGGTCTTTTCCGGGGCGAGCTGACTGCGCTGCTGGTCAAACCAGATGATCTCCAGTTTGGTGCCGTGGCGTATCTGGCCGGACCGGGGCTGGAGTTGTTTCAGCAGCAGCTTGAGCAGGGTAGACTTGCCAGCGCCGTTGGGGCCGATCAGGCCGATACGATCGCCGCGCAGAATCGTGGTGGAGAAGTCCTTGACGATGAGCTTGTCACCATAGGCGTAGGTGATGTTCTCGGCTTCTATCACCAGCTTGCCGGATCGCTCGGCTGCCGCCAGTGCCAGATTGGCCTTGCCCTGACGCTCACGCCGCCGGGCCCGTTCCTCGCGCAGTCGCTTCAGCGCCCGCACCCGGCCTTCGTTGCGGGTGCGGCGGGCCTTGATTCCTTGGCGGATCCAGGTCTCCTCCTGGGCCAGTTTCTTGTCGAACTCGGCATTGCGGCGTTCCTCTTCTTCCAGTGCGGCGGCTTTTTTCTCCAGGTAGCTCCGATAGTCTCCGGGCCAGGAGGTCAATTCACCTCGATCGAGATCGACGATGCGGGTGGCCAGTTTCTGCAGGAAGGTCCGGTCGTGGGTGACGAACAGCAGGCTGCCCTGAAATTGCAACAGTTCGTCTTCTAGCCAGGCGATGGTCTCCAGGTCCAGGTGGTTGGTGGGTTCGTCCAGCAGCAGCAGGTCGGGATCGGACACCCGGGCCCGGGCCAACGCCAATCGTCTTTGCCAGCCACCGGACAGGGCGCCGACCGGAGTGTCGGGTTCCAGGCCGAGATGGCTCAATGCCTGATCAATACGTTGGCCAAAGCTCCAGCCGTGTTTGGCCTCCAGTTCGTGCTGCAGCCTTTCCAGCCGTTTCAGACCCGCTTCGTCAGTGGCCTCGAGGGAGAGCCGGTGGAATTTCTGCAGCAAAGCGCCGATGTCACCCAGTCCCTGGGCAACCACGTCATAGGCGCTCAGTTCGGGATCGAAGCTTGGAGACTGCTCCAGCAGCGCCACCTTCAGTTCCGGCTGGCGCCAGATTTCACCGTCATCGGGATCGATCCGATCGGCGCACAGCCTGAGCAAGGTGGACTTGCCTTCTCCGTTGCGGCCGATGAGGCCGACCCGTTCGCCAGATTCGATACTGAATTCGGCTTGGTCGAGCAGGGGATGGACGCCGTAGGCGAGGGAAACGTTCTTGAGGGTCAGAAGGGTGCTCATGGATCGAAATGTTCCAGCAGGGTGATATGACCGAAGCCGTAGACTGTTTTCAAAGCCACCCTTTCTCACGGGCCTTGCTGATGTCCAAGGTTGAGCGAGGGTTTGAGAAGGGATGACTCACGGGCGTTGAGAATTCCAACAATGATACCAAAGCTGTGAGGGGACGAAGGAGGCAAAGTTCCCACCCATCGAAACATTCAGGCCAATAAGCGCTATGCTTAACCAAGGTCCGAAACCAGACAATGTGGGCAGCTTGACATGATTGAAACGGTTCTTGCCGTTGCGGTGATTCTTTATCTGGCCTTGCAGATCGAGGACAAGTTCTCCCTTCCTTCTCCGCTGTCGCTGATTGCCCTGTCCTTCCTTCTCAACCTGATGTTTCCCGAGGTGGCCCGGTTTACCCCCGACGCGAAACGATTTGCTTCCCTGGTGCTGACGCTGCTGCCTATTTTGTTGATCTCCGACTCTCTCGAGTTGAGCGTGAGCCAGCTGAAAACACACGCCTGGAGCCTTTTCTACCTGGCGGTGGTGACAGTGGTGCTGTCCGTGATAGCAGCGCTGTTTCTGAAGGATTTTTTGTTTGGTGAATATCATCTGAGCATCGCGGCGACGATTCTGCTTTTTGCCATGGTGCTGGCTACCGACCCGGTCTCTGTGGTCAGCATCTTCTCGCGGTTTGAAATTCCCCACAGACTGAAGATTCTGGCGGAGGGCGAGAGCCTGTTCAACGATGCCACTGCGCTGATTGTTTTCGTTTACGTTGGCTTGTACATGCTGGACGGCAGGGGGTTGACCTGGGGTTATGTGACCGAGATCAGTTTTGTGGTGGGTCTGGGTTCGGTGCTGCTGGGGCTGGCGTTCGGTTTTGTGGGGCTATGGCTGCTCAAAACCACGGAGAACCGCATCGCCGAAATGATGATTCTGATCGTGACCGGCTATGCCGCCTTCGCCACGGCTGAGCATTTCTATGCCCTGCTCGATCTTTTGGGTGCCCACACCCATCTGCATCTGTCCGGGATTCTGGCGTGCATCGTCGCCACGGTGACCGTCAACCACTGGATGTGCCGGGAGGTCCGTTATGAAGATCAAAGAATCGACGCCGAACAGCAGGCCCTGATCAATGAATCCACCGGGGGACCGGCCTCAAGAAGATTGGTCGATACGGCATTGGACGTGATCCGGGTGACGGTGGAGGAAAGGGCGCGTCATCTCCGTAACAAGGAGGATATCCAGTTGCTGGGCCTGGTGGGCAATACCATTCTGTTCGTGGCCATGGCGGAAATCGTGCAGTTGGATCTGTTGATGCGCTACTGGCACGAGATTCTCGTCATGTTTCTGGGCACCACGCTGATCCGGGCCCTGATGATGGCCAAATTCGCCCTGTTGACTTTGCATGTGCGCAGGATGACCGATGTCAACTTCCGTTGGTGGGGTGTGCTGACCTTCGCCGGGATCAAAGGCGGATTGTCCATCGTCATGCTGTCCATGATTCCCAGAGACTTCCCTTTCCTGGACATGTTCAGGGCGGTGGTGGTCGGCGTGGTGCTGCTCTCCACCTTTCTCTATTCGCTTATTCTGCTGATACTGAGCGGTACGAACGCAGAGCAGTTCCGGCTGGAACTGTCCAGCGAAACCGAGGCGGCGGACGATGCGATATAAAATCCTGATGCGAGGTGTGACCTGCATCGACGCACGTCCTTCGTTGGGGACCTTGCAGACACCTCAGTTGTTTTGCTCTCCCCGGTCAGTCAGGGAGGGAGGTGTCGGTTCTGATAAGAAACGAAGCCTGTTGTGTCTGGTGTTCTTTTCCTTGCCGTGTTGGTGGCATAATTGATTGAACCAGGATTTTGGAGTTTATGATGACCAGGCATGCCCGATTGCAAAGGATTTCAGTGGATGACTATCTGGAAGGAGAACGGCGCAGCGATATCCGTCACGAATATGTGGCCGGCAGGGTGTTCGCCATGGTGGGTGGTACCCTGGGACACAACCGGATTGCGCTGAATATCGCCTCGTTTCTTAATCGTCATCTCCGGGGTGGCGATTGTTCCGCCTACATGAGCGACGTCAAAGTGCGGATCGAGGTTGTCGACGCATTTTACTATCCGGATGTGGTGGTCAGTTGTGGGCGCACCGATCAGACCGAAGCCCGGTATCTTTTACCCACCACCTGCCAGTCGATGTGCTCCATAAACCCGGCGATGTAATCCCCTTTGCGGTTCCGGTAGTCCACGTAATAAGCGTGCTCGTACACGTCCAGCGCCAGCAGCGGCAGGCCCATCCACAGAAGACCTGTGGCATGCTTGTCACAGACCACGTTGTACAGTTTCCCATTGATGGGGTGAAGGGTCAGCACCGCCCAGCCCGCCGCGGATTTGGCGCAGGCCTTAAAATCCTCCCCCCATTTCGATACCGTACCGAAACGCTTTTCCAGAGCCCGCTTGATATCATCCCCCGGCCGGGTGGACGCAGGCGCCATAGCTTCGAAATACAGTTCGTGCAGCAGCACGCTGTTGGCCTTGTTGCTCCGGGCCCTCTGCAGGCCGCCGTAAGCGGCCATATCCTTCACATTCCCCGATTGCAGTTTGGCATCGGTATCGAGATAGCCACGCAGGGCGCCGCCATAATGGGCCTGGTAGTGGGGAGCGATCTGTGCGGCGCTCAAAAATCCGGAAATGGAAGTGTAACGCAGGGGAACGGATTGGCCGGTGACCAGCGCGCTTTGGACCGCCGGTTTTGTCTCCCCGGCGCCAGTCAGGGCAGGGGCCACGGTACAGCCTGCCAATGCGGCCGAGGAGATGGAAATAAATTGCCGGCGTGAGAAAAGATTGTTCGACATCGGTTTGTCCTCGTTTGAATGTTATCTGGTAAACCCTATCAGCCCGGTATTCTGTGATGCGATAGTCATCCTGTCTGAAGAAATCCCCCTTGATCCCCCTTTGTGAAAGGGGGAGATTTGCTACGCCATTTACCCCCCTTTTTTTAAAAAAGGGAGAGATTTGCCGCGTCATTTGTACTTCCCTTTTGAAAAAGGGCGAAGATTCGCCGTGCCGATTGTAACCCCCCTTGGAAAAAAGCAGGCAAGGGAGGATTTGCAAACAACCTCTTACCACAAGGACATCTGCTCAGGTTGTCCCCGGAACCGGCTGCAGCCCAAGGGGACAGGTGGGCGGTCCAGTTTCAGCCTGCGGGCGGCGATACGGAAACGTTGGGCGATCAGGTCGGCGAACACGCCTTCGCCACGCATCCGGTGGCCGAAGCGCGGGTCGTTGGCGCGGCCGCCTCGGCTGTCGCGGATCCGGTTCATGACGTGATCGGCCATGTCTGGAAAATGGGTGTGCAGCCATTCCTCAAACAGGTCCGAGACCTCCAGGGGCAGGCGCACCAGCATGTAGTTGGCGGAGAGGGCCCCGGCATCGGCCGCCGCCTCCAGAATATTCTCAAGTTCGGGGTCGGTGAGCACCGGAATCACCGGTGCCACCATGACCGCAACCGGGATACCGGCCTCCCGCAACCGGGTCACTGCCTGCAGGCGGCGATGGGGGGCGCTGGCACGTGGCTCCAGTTTGCGGGCGATCTCCGGTTTCAGGGTGGTGATGGACAGATTGACATGAACCAGATGGCGTTCAGCCATCGGCATCAGAAGCTCCAGATCGCGTTCCACCAGGGCCGATTTAGTGGTGATGGTGCAGGGATGCTGGAATTCGTTCAGTACTTCCAGGATCTGGCGGGTGATCTGGAATTGCCGTTCGATGGGCTGGTAGGGATCGGTGTTGGCCCCCAGGGCGATGGGAGTGCAGCGGTAACCGGAGGCCTGGAGTTCGCGTCTCAGCAGTCTGGCAGCCTCGGGTTTGGCGGTCAATTGGGTCTCGAAATCCAGCCCCGGTGACAAGCCCAGGTAGGCGTGGGTGGGGCGGGCGTAGCAGTAGATACATCCATGCTCGCACCCCCGGTAGGCGTTAATGGAATGATCGAAGGGAAGATCCGGTGAGTGGTTGCGTGAGATGATGGTGCGCGGGTGTTCGAGGCTGACCTGGGTCCGCGGCGGGGTGTCGGACTCACCATGGTCCCAGCCGTCGTCCAGCGCCTCGTGCTGCCAGGTGTTGTAGCGCCCGTCGGGGTTGTCGATGGCGCCGCGGCCCTTGTGGGGGGTGGGTGGTTTCATGAGAACCATTGTCTTCGGGATAGTGAAACAGTAAAGTTCGGCTTGGGGCAGGGACAAGAGGCTGGCGCGTGGAGGTCGTTGCGGTATTTTTTCATCACTTTTTCAGCGGCCTCCATCGGGTGGTCGAAATCCTATCGGTAGGGTGTCAGGGTCAGTCCTTCAGGAGCCTGGTTCAGCATGTTCCGAACCCCGCCGTATTATCTTAAAATTATAACGTCTTAGCGGTGCACAATGTGTGCATCAATTTTGGTCAATGAGCTTTGGCAGGCCATTTTGATCGGCGATACGCCCATGACGCCCATGCTCACTGGCATGGATGGAAAGCCCGAAAAGTGCCGGTGGACAAGCTTATCGGCAAGTTGCAGCCAGGGGAAAAATGAGTATGGATTTACAAGGCCGTTATTGTTGGCCTGTATTTGGGGGAATGATCCTCGTGGTGATGGTGGCCTGGCTGATTGGGCCAATTCCACAGGATCCTGCCTACCACCACTTCGCCGATACCCGTGACTGCGGCCCGGTGCCCAGCTGTTTCAATGTGTTGTCGAACCTTGCTTTCCTGTTCGCGGGGATGACGGGACTTCGGACGGTTCTCAGCTGGCCCCAAATTCTTCAGCCGGCCTTCAGGGTATTCTGGTGGGGGATATTGCTCACAGGGTTGGGTTCTGCCTGGTATCATTGGGCGCCGGACGATGCTCGGCTGGTGTGGGACCGGTTGCCCATGACGCTGGCATTCATGGGTCTGTTTGCCGCCATTGTGACCGATCAGTTCGAGGTAGGTCCATGGCTGTTGCCTGTGCTGATTCTGATCGGCCTTGCCAGCATCGGTGTGTGGCTGATATTCGACGACCTGCGTTTCTATGGCCTGGTACAGTTCCTGCCACCGGCGCTGATCCTCCTGATTTTTTGGCGATTTCCGCCCGCAACGATTCCCCGCCGGGCGATCTGGCTTGCAATGGGATTCTACGCGCTGGCCAAATTGGCTGAATGGCTCGACGGACCCGTTCTCGAGGCAACCGGCTGGATCAGTGGTCATTCACTCAAGCACCTTCTGGCGGCATTGGCGGTCGTCTGGTTGATAAGAAATCCTCAAAATGCTGACCCACGTATATAATTCCTAATTCTATCTTTGCTCAGGGTTAAATCATGCCTGAATCCATCGCTGCCCCTTTCATGCTCGATCTCGAGGGTATTGAGCTGACCGCTGAGGAACGGGAGTGGCTGGCCCATCCTGGAGTGGGCGGTATCATTCTGTTTGCCCGCAACTTCGTCCATCCTGAGCAACTCCGAAGACTCATTTCGCAGATCCGCCGGGCGGCGAAAAGACCGCTGTTGATTGCAGTGGA
>CAYUPV010000123.1:0-8413 GCA_964445885.1 uncultured Methylococcales bacterium | reverse complement strand
AGCGGCTTCTTCCTCTGTGTCATCAGCGTGGTGCTGATCGCCGTCGCCCTGTTCGGTCCTCATTACGTGGTCGAATACGAACACGGACCCCATCCGCTCTCGCTGCTGGGTCTGGCCACCGGGCTGTTCATCGCCGGCATGCAGCTGGTGCTGCTGGCTGCAGACGCCTTTTTCTTCATGATCGCCTGGGAACTGATGTCGGTGGCCAGTTATTTCCTGGTGGCCTACTCACACGAACACGCCGCCAATCGCCACGCCGCCTTCATTTATCTTCTGATGGCAGAAACCGGCGCCTTGTTCATCATTCTCGCCTATGGCGTCCTGGTGGGCTTCGGTGATGGCTTCACTTTTGCCGCCATGAAACAGGCCTCGTTGACGCCTCTATGGGCCTCGGTGGCTTTCGTCCTGGCATTGACCGGCTTCGGCATGAAGGCTGGGATCGTACCCCTTCATGTCTGGCTGCCGGAAGCGCATCCAGTCGCTCCCTCCCATATCTCCGCACTGATGTCGGGGGTGATGCTGAAAGTGGCGGTGTATGGTTTCATCCGCTTCACCTTCGATCTGCTGGGCGACCTACTCTGGCAGTGGGGCGTGGTGGTGCTGGTGCTGGGCGCCGCCTCGGCGGTCCTGGGTGTGCTCTACGCCCTGATGCAGCACAATCTCAAGCGGCTGCTGGCCTATCACTCGGTGGAAAACATCGGCATCATCTTCATGGGGCTGGGATTGTCGATCCTGTTCTACAGTGACGGTCATCCCACCCTGGGCGCCATCGGTCTCATCGCCGCTCTGTACCACACCCTCAATCACGCCATTTTCAAGAGCCTGCTGTTTCTGGGGGCCGGGGTGATCCTGCAGCGCTCCCACGAGTCGGACATCGAGCGCATGGGGGGGTTGATCCACCGCATGCCGGTCACCGCGGTACTGTTCCTGATCGGCTGCATCAGTATCTCGGCCCTGCCACCTTTCAACGGCTTCGTCTCCGAATGGCTCACCTACCAGGCAGCGCTGCAGGTGTCGGCGCTCGACAGCGGGGTGCTGCGCAGTTTCGTCCCGGTGACCGCCGCCATGCTGGCTTTGACCGGCGGCCTGGCGGCGGCCTGTTTCGTCAAGGTCTTCGGCGTGGTATTCCTTGGCAAGCCCCGCAGTCATCATGCCCACCACGCGCGCAGGCTCGAGTCACCCGCAGCCATCGCCGGGATGGGCTGGCTGGCCGGGCTGTGTCTTCTGCTGGGTGTACTGCCCACCCCACTAGTCAGGCTGCTGGAAGGGCTGAGTTTGCAACTGACCGGCGCCGGGCTTCCGGAGACAGCCAGCCGGGGCTGGTTGTGGTTGGCACCCGTATCTGCAGATACCGCTTCCTATGCCGCCTTGGGGGTGATGCTGGCGATGGGACTGGCCTGGATCCTGAGCTATGAATGGATGCATCCCGGCCATGAACATCCGGAGCGCGAGGCCTATCCGTGGGACTGTGGATTTGGCGGGTTGACTGCACGGATGGAATACACCGCCAGTGCCTTTGCGATGCCGTTCCGGCGTATCTTCGCCGACAGTTTCGTGGTACACGAGGAGATCGACAAGACTTCGACCGATCAGGACGGACTCAAGGTGACAGGCTTGCGCTACCATCTTCACGTCAGCGACCTTCTCTGGCGATGGTTTTATATGCCCGTGGACCGCTGGTTACGCTGGACCGTACGCCACATCGGCCGCATCCAGACCGGTAACATCCGGATCTACCTGGGCTATTCCTTCTTTACTTTAATCTTTCTTTTGTGGGTGATCAGCTGATGGCTTGGTTATTGAATCTGTTGCAGGTAATCCTGTTCGTGGCCGCAGCGCCCCTGCTCGCCGGCTGGATCAAGAAGCTTAAATGCTGGAGCCAGAACCGCAGGGCACCGTCCTTGATCCAGCCCTACCGGGATCTGCTCAAACTGATCCGCAAGGAGACGGTGGTGGCCGAAGGGGCTTCCTGGATCTTCCACATGGCTCCTTACATCATCTTTTCGGTGGCGGTGCTGGCGGCGGCCATCGTACCATTGGTGGCGGTGCAACTGCCTACCGCCCGAATGGCGGATGTGATCGTGCTGGTGGGCTTTTTCGGCCTGGCCCGTTTCTTTCAGGCCCTGGCAGGCCTCGACATCGGCACCGCTTTCGGCGGCATGGGGTCATCGAGGGAGATGACCATTGCCTCGCTGGGGGAACCGGCGATGCTGATGGCCGTGTTCACCCTGTCAGTGTCCATGTCCACCACCAACCTGTCGGCGGCCATCGATACGTTGCTCCACGAACCCCTGACCATCCGCCCTTCGTTCGTGTTCGCCGGCCTGGGCCTTGCTCTGGTGGCGGTGGCCGAGACCGGGCGCATCCCGGTGGACAACCCGGCCACCCACCTGGAACTGACGATGATCCACGAAGCCATGATCCTGGAATACAGTGGCCATCATCTGGCCCTGATCGAATGGGCGGCACAGATACGGATGATGATCTTCGCAGTATTGCTGGCCAACATCTTCATGCCCTGGGGACTGGCCGACAACTTCAGTCTGGCTGCTCTCGGATGGGGCACGGCTGCCATCACCCTCAAACTGGTGGGTCTCACCGTGGTATTGGTGCTCGCCGAAGCCGTGCTGGCCAAGATGCGGCTGTTCCGGGCTCAGCATTTCCTTGGATTCGCCTATCTGCTTGCATTGCTGGGCATGCTCACCCATGTCATTCTGGAGGTCGGCTGATGGAAACCTTGGATTCACTCTACGGGCAGGCGGTCTTTCTGCTCGCCGCCCTGGTTCTGTTCACTTCATTCGTGATGCTGGCCCAGAGCCGGGTAACCGCACTGGTCAATCTGTTCGCCCTCCAGGGGCTACTGCTTTCGGCCACCACTGCATTGGTCGCCATCGTTCAGAATTCGCCCCATCTGTTCGTATCCGCGGCCCTGACTTTGGGGCTGAAGGCGGTTCTGATCCCATTGCTGCTCCACTGGCTGATCCTGCGCATGGGCCTGCACCGCACCATCGACGAAGTCAAACGGCCGCTGCAGTTACTATTGGGTGCGGCCTCGCTAGTGGTGTTCAGCTACTATGTCACCCTGCCGGTGGTTCAGCTGTCGGAACTGGAGACCCGCAATATCATTGCCGCCAGCGCCGCCTCCCTGCTGCTGGGCATGCTGCTGATGATCTCCCACCGCCAGGCGATCAGCCACGTGGTGGGCTTCATGGCGATGGAAAACGCCCTGTTCTTCTCGGCGGTGGTCTCCACCTATGGCATGCCATTGGTAGTGGAACTGGGGGTCGCCTTCGACGTCATGGTCGCCGCGGTGATCTTCGGGGTGTTCTTCTTCCAGATCCGCGAAAGCATCGACTCGCTTGACGTGGACCGTCTCAGCCGCCTGACCGAAACCGAGGAAAACGAATGATAGCACTGTACCTGTTATTGCTGATCCCTATCCTGGGAATGCCTATGCTGGCCCTGGTGGGACATAAACCCTGGGCCGGGCGAATCAACAACTGGCTCAATGCGGCCACCTTCGCGATTGCGGTGATTCTGGCGTTGATCGTGCTGCGCGCCGGCACCCTGATCTCGGACGACCACTGGTGGCTGGTGGATTCATTTAACGTCTACCTGATCGCCCTCACCGCTCTTGTGGGATTGACTACCGGGATCTTCTCAGGTCCCTACATGGAGCACGAACGCGAGATCGGCCGCCTGACCCACCGGCGTCTGCGACTCTATTACTCCATGTATCAGGGTTTCATGCTGGCCATGTACCTGATTCTGGTAACCAACAACATGGGAATCATGTGGGTGGCGATGGAAGGCGCCACCCTGGCGACGGTACTGTTGGTCAGCCTGTATCGCACCCCCGAATCGGTGGAGGCGGCGTGGAAGTACTTCATCCTGTGCGGGGTCGGCATCGCCCAGGCACTGTTCGGTACCATCCTGCTGTATTTCGCCGCCTCCCAGGTACTGGGCACTGGAGACGAGGCGCTGGAATGGACTACTCTGTACGTCCACGCTGCTGAATTCGACCCCACGGTAATGAAGCTCGCGTTTGTGTTCCTGCTGGTCGGCTACGGTACCAAGGTGGGACTGGTACCGATGCACAGCTGGCTTCCCGACGCCCATTCCGAAGGTCCGACGCCCATGTCGGCGATCCTCTCCGGCCTGTTGCTGAACGATGCCCTGTACGCCATCGTGCGCAGCAAGATGATCGTCACCCAGGCGGTGGCGGGCAACCTGCCGGGCTATCTGATGATGGGATTCGGTCTGGTGTCGTTCCTGGTGGCGGTCCTGTTCCTGCACCGCCAGCGGGACATCAAACGGCTGTTCAGCTACTCCTCCATCGAGCACATGGGAACCATGACCTTCGCCTTCGGCATCGGCACCCCGCTGGCCACCTTCGCCGCATTGTTGCACATGACCGTCCATTCCCTGACCAAGTCGGCCATCTTCGTCACCGTCGGCCACGCCGCCCAGATCGCCGGCACCCAAAGAATGGACAAGATCCGCGGACTGATCGCCACCCAACCGCAGGTGGGCTGGGGGCTGTTGGTCGGTACTCTGGCGATTGCCGGATTCCCGCCCTTCGGTGTCTTCGTGAGTGAGTTCCTGGTGCTGGTCGCCACCATGAAAAGCTATCCCTGGCTGACTCTGCCGCTGCTGCTGGGACTGGCGATCGCCTTCGGCGGGCTGTTCCGGCACCTGCATCCGATCGTCTTCGGCAAACGTCCCGAGGGCCAGCAGCCGGTCCAGGCCAACATGATGCCGGTCTTCGCCCATCTTGCCCTGGTACTGCTGCTGGGCCTGGCAATTCCCGGGGTGTTGGCCGACTGGTTCGATCACGCTGCCCAATTGATCAGTGGAGGAATGCCGCAATGACCGCCGTCACCGATTTTATCGCCAGCCTTGAAAATCAAGGAATCGGCAGGATTTCTGAAACGACCCTGACACCGGCACAAGTCTGGCAGGTCGAGCCAAAGGACTGGGGGAACTGCGCCCAACTCGCCAGACACGCCGGGTTACGCTGGAGCGC
Source organism: uncultured Methylococcales bacterium (assembly GCA_964445885.1). Classification (GTDB taxonomy): domain Bacteria; phylum Pseudomonadota; class Gammaproteobacteria; order Methylococcales; family Methylothermaceae; genus Methylohalobius. The sequence goes on along the minus strand of CAYUPV010000123.1, from coordinate 3,387 downwards.
CGGCTGGGCCGAGGATTTGGGCAAGACGCTACGGGTCAACAGTCTGTTGGAACACAAGGGTGGCTATCTTCTGCTACGCACAGAAGTCCCGGCCGAATCACCTGAACTGCCCTCACAGACCCCTTACTTCCTCGCGGCAGATCGCAGCGAACGTCATACCCGCGATCTGTTCGGGATCCGGTTCAACGACCACCCCGATGAGCGCCGCTGGACCCGGCATCAGGCATGGGCCGAAGATGAACACCCGCTGCGCAAGGGTTTCGCCCTGGCTGGAAATCCGCCAGAGCAGACCCCACCGGACAAGGACTATCCCTTCGTCAAGGCCCACGGCGCCAGCGTGTATGAGATTCCGGTAGGACCTGTCCACGCCGGGATCATCGAGCCGGGACACTTCCGTTTCCAGGCCGTCGGCGAGACTGTCCTCAACCTGGAGGAGCACCTGGGCTATGTCCACAAGGGAATCGAGAAACTGGCCGAAGGCCGGGATCCCGAGGCACTGGCCAGGCTGGCTGGGAGAGTTTCCGGAGACACCACCGTGGGCCATAGCTGGGCCGCCTGTCTGGCCATGGAAAGAGCGGCCGGAATCAAGCTATCAGAACGCGCCCTGTTCCTGCGAGCAATTCTGGCCGAGCGGGAACGCATCGCCAACCACCTGGGGGACATGGGAGCAATCTGCAACGACGTCGGTTTCGCCTTCGCCAACTTCCAGTTCAGCCGTTTGCGGGAAAACTGGCTTCGCGACAACCGGGCGGTGTTCGGCCACCGCCTGTTGATGGACCGGGTTGTCCCCGGCGGGGTTGCAGCGGATCTGGATACCGCCGCCGTCAAACGATTGGATTCGGCTATGACCCGTCTGGCACGTGAACTGGACGAAATACTGACTATCCTGGACCGCAACACTTCCCTGGGAGATCGACTCTATACCACCGGCATCCTGTCACCCAATACCGCCTCCACCCTGGGCTGTCTCGGCTATGTTGCCCGCTCCAGCGGCCAGACATTCGATGTGCGTCATGCCGCACCCTACCCTCCCTACGATCAGCTGAAGGTCAAGGCGCCGGTCGAAGAAAATGGAGACGTGGGTTCCCGCTTCTGGGTGCGCTACAAGGAAATCCGGGTGGCGATGCGGTTGTTGAGAGTGCTGCTGGGCAGACTTCCTCAGGGAGAAATCCGCGCTGAATTCGAGGGACCCGAAAGCGGTGCCGAGGGCCTGGGGATCGTGGAAGGCTGGCGCGGAGAAATCGTCGCCTATGTCCGCTTTGCCGGCAACGGCCGCATCGACCGCTATTTTACTCGTGATCCCAGCTGGCTCAACTGGCCGGCCCTGGAGCGGATCGTGCTCGAGAACATCGTGCCGGACTTTCCGGTCTGCAACAAATCGGTCAATGGCTCCTATTCGGGGGTCGATCTTTAGACCATCACCGTACAGCTCAAGCATACGCAGAGAAAAAATCCGGGAAAACCCTTATCTCAATCAAACCAAAGAGAAATCGTCATGCTGCGACAATACTTCAAAATACTCAAGACCGGTCTCAAGACCGAATCACTTCGCAGGATAGAGCGCGATCCCGATATCGAGAGACTGGGGACCGAAGTCAAACGGCTGGTGGATAAAAACTTTGCCGGCAGCCTGGCTATCCGCGCGGTGGATGCCGGTTCGTGCAATGGCTGCGAACTGGAGATCCATGCCCTTAACAATGTCTACTACGATGTCGAACGGTTCGGGGTCCATTTCGTCGCATCTCCCCGTCATGCCGACGTCTTGCTGGTGACAGGGCCGGTCTCGCGCAACATGGAAGCGGCCTTGCGACGTACCTATGAGGCCACCCCGGATCCCAAATGGGTGATCGCCTGCGGCGATTGTGCGGTGTGTGGCGGTGAATTCGGAGTCTCCTACGCCAGCTGCGGAGCGGTGGAAAATGTGCTTCCAGTGGATATCAAGATTCCCGGCTGCCCACCCCCACCGGCGGTGCTGCTCAGCGGTATTCTGGAAGCCATTGGAAAAAGGAGAAAAAGGAGAAAAAATAAATGAAGCGACGGTTGTTGGAGGTTGTTTGCAAATCCCCCCTCACCCCCCTTTTGCCAAAGGAGGGACAAATCAAGCGGCAGGCTCCTGTTAAAGCGGGGAGACCTAAGGCATGGCAATCCTCCCCCTTTGGCAAAGGGGGACTGAGGGGAATTTTTCCAATAAAGAGAAACATTGTAAATACGCTCTTGATGCTGTTTCTGGGATTGGGTCTTAGTCATAGTGTTCTGGCCGCTGACAACGCTTTCTTTGGTTGGTATGGCCTGTCCGCCAAGGGAAAACTGGGATTCCTCTCGCCAAGCCTGAAAAACTTCAGCTGGAATGTACTCAATCAGGCCCGTTTCAGTCACAACCCCCAACCGCAGTTCGGGAACACCTCCAACAAGCTCACCGAGAACCTGCTGTTTATCCAGTTCAATTATCATATCAACGACCAACTCCATGTGGGTCTGGGTTACACCCGCGACTGGCTGGATACTTTCAATGAGAATCGCTCCTACGAGGAAATCGGCTGGCATTCGAAACTTGCCGACTGGGGGAAACTGACCACCCGAACCCGCTTTGAACAGCGGGTCAACGACAATGCCAAGAACCGCAACGTCGGCTGGAGGATCCGGGAATTCGTCCAGTGGAGCCACCCCATCCCGGGATTGCCGAAGGTATCATTGAAAATCTTCGATGAGGTCATGTGGTATCTCAATTCGAGCACCTGGCGCAGCGACGGTTTTACCGAAAACCGTGCGTTTGCCGGCATCAGCCTGCCGGTCTCTCCCAGCAACGATGTGACCATCGGCTATCTGAATCAATTCGTCCGCAAAGGCACCTCCAAGGAAAGCCAGCTCAACCATGCCCTGTTCTTCAACCTGGGGTTTCATTTCTGAGAAACCGATTCCCTTCCGGCCACGACAGACGGCGCAATAGGCAGAAGCTATTGCGCCCTTCCCCCGGCCCACGAAGCCTCTTTCACGTTACAATACTCCCACGTTCACTCTCCCGTGGGACCGACTTGAAACAAATTCAACACCTGCTTTACCGCCCCATTTTGCTTGGGGGGCTGGGTTTGAGCCTGCTGCTGGTACTGGTAATGGGGATATTCGTTCTCCTCACCTGGAGGAACCTGGCGCGTATTCACTCCATAGAAACCACGGTGGGCCGGGTCAACCGCCTCCAGGAAGTCGACTTTCACCTGCAGACTCATTTGCTCGATCAAGCGGATCCACAGCCCCTGACAACCCTTCGTCCCCGTCTTCAGGCCTTGGCCCAAGGCAATCTGAAAAACGAAATATTACAGATTCTCAGCCTGCTGCAAGATTCAGAACACCTTCAGGTTGAAGACGCGATCCGCCGTCTACAGAAGGTGC
>CAYUPV010000122.1:0-8449 GCA_964445885.1 uncultured Methylococcales bacterium | reverse complement strand
AAAAGACTGTGAAGCTGCCGGCGAAGCTGTACTGAGATTGCTCGAACTGGATATCAAGCCCCTCGACATCATGACCCGAGATGCATTCGAGAATGCCATCACGGTGGTCATCGCCCTGGGTGGCTCCACTAATTCGGTGCTACATCTCCTGGCCATGGCCGATGCCTGCGGCGTCGAACTGGATCTGAAGGATTTCACCCGCATCGGCCAAAGGACCCCGGTACTGGCCGATCTCAAACCCAGCGGTCGTTACCACATGGCCGACCTGATCGACATCGGTGGAGTTCAGCCGCTGATGAAAATCCTGCTCAATGCCGGGCTGCTGCATGGTGACTGCCTCACCGTCACTGGGAAAACCCTGGCTGAGAACCTGGTCGGGGTCCCTCCCTACACCGAGGGACAGGACATCATCCGCCCGCTCTCCAATCCGATCAAGAAAGACAGTCACCTGGTGATTCTGAAGGGCAATCTGGCCCCCCAAGGCGCAGTGGCCAAGATCAGCGGCAAGGAAGGATTCAGTTTCACTGGCACCGCCAGAGTGTTCGAATGCGAAGAAGAGGCGCTCAAGAGCATTTTGGCTGGCACCGTTCAGAAAGGTGACGTGATCGTGATCCGTTATGAGGGTCCCAAAGGGGGACCCGGAATGCGTGAGATGCTGTCTCCGACTTCTGCTGTCATGGGCAAGGGTTTGGGGAAAGACGTTGCACTGATTACCGATGGACGTTTCTCTGGCGGCACTCACGGCTTCGTGGTCGGTCACATCACTCCGGAAGCGTATGCCGGTGGCTCTTTGGCCATCGTCGAAGACGGCGACACCATCACCATCGATGCCCAGTCCCGCAGCCTGCACCTGCATCTATCCGATGAGGAGATCGAGTTGCGCCTGGCGAAGTGGCAGAAACCAGCCCCACGTTATACTCGGGGCGTTCTCGCCAAATATGCCGCCCTGGTCAACTCGGCATCGGAAGGTGCGGTGACCGACCGGGACCTGGGCGATAAGTTGTGACCCATGATAGATCCGGATGCTTTCGTCCGCTGGTTTCGGGCCTCCTCCCCTTACATTCATGCGCATCGGGGTAAAACCTTTGTCATTTTCTTCGGTGGCGAGGCGCTTCTTGATGAAAGGTTTCCGGGTCTGATCCATGATTTCGCTCTCCTACATGGGCTGGGGATCCGGCTGGTTCTGGTGCACGGCATTCGCCCACATATAGAACAACGGCTGCGCCGCGACGGCCTTGCCAGCCGGTATCATCGTGACCTGCGGATCACCGATACTAGGGCACTAGATTGCGTCATGGAAGCTGCAGGCCAGGTGCGAGTGGAAATCGAGGCGCGTCTGTCCATGGGGGCAGCCGATTCCCCCATGGCAGGCGTGCGGCTGCAAGTGACTTCGGGTAACTTTGTGACCGCCAAACCGCTTGGTGTGATCGATGGCGTTGATTTCGAACACACCGGAGAGGTGCGCAGAGTAGACCGGGACAATATGAGGGCGTTATTGGATCAGGGAAATCTGGTCCTGGTATCACCGCTGGGTTATTCACCCACAGGAGAGACCTTCAATCTGAGTGCAGAAGAGGTCGCTACGGCCATCGCCCGTACTCTGGGCGCCGACAAGCTGTTGTTGCTGATGGAGAAAGATTGCGTTCCCTGTACGGAACAGGGCCCAATTCCCCATATGACTACCGCGGAAGCGCGACGCCTACTCGACCACAAGGAATATACCCCAGACGTCGCTTGCCACATCCAAGCGGCCATCTATGCCGTGGAAAGCGGCGTCCATCGGGCCCACCTGCTCAACCGCCATGTGGATGGCGCTCTGTTGCTCGAACTGTTCACCAGAGACGGCGTCGGCACCCTGATCTCGGCCGAATCCTTCGAGACCTTGCGTTCCGCTCACATCGAGGACATTGGGGGCATCCTGGAACTCATCGAACCCTTGGAACAGGAAGGAGTGCTGGTCAAGCGTTCCAGGGAAAAGCTGGAGATGGAGATCGACGATTATTGTGTCATCGAACGAGACGGGTTCATTATTGGCTGTGCTGCACTTCACGCGTTCCCGGAGGCCAATATGGGAGAACTGGCCTGTCTTGCGCTTCATCCTGACTATCGAGGTCAGCAACGTGGCCAGCGATTGTTGGAAGCGGTGGAAGCAAAAGCTCGACGCCTGGGACTGATCCGTCTGTTCGTTCTCACCACCCGCACCACTCACTGGTTTCTGGAACGGGGATTTCGGCTGGTGGATTTCACCGAGCTGCCCCTTGAACGCAAGCGCTTTTATAACTACAAACGCAACTCAAAGGTTTTGCTCAAAAGCTTATGACACCAACGGAGCTTCACCTGGTCGATCACACTCCCTTGAGGATACTCCAACTCTCCGACTGCCACCTGCTGGAACGGCCGGAACAAACTCTTATGGGGATAGATACCGAGCTAAGTTTCCACACAGTGCTGGAATATCTTCTCACACTACCCCAGTGGCCTCCCGATCTTGTCCTGCTGACAGGGGACTTGGTTCAGGATCCATACGAAACCAGTTACCACAGGTTACTGGAAATCATGGAAGACCTTGAGGTTCCCTGGGTTTGCCTTCCTGGCAACCATGACTCGCCGGCCATGATGGCAGACATCCTGTGTCAAAGGAGAGATCACTGTGCCAAACGGATAACCACCTCCCAGTGGCAGATAATCTGTCTCAACAGCTATAAACCCGATTCACATACGGGGCATCTGCCAGAGAGTGAGCTGCGATATCTTACCCATACCCTGACAATGACCCAAAAGCGTTCTGCATTGATCGCGTTGCACCACCCCCCTGTTCCGGTAGGAAGTGCGTGGATGGACACCATGCAACTGGATAACGGAAACGAATTTCTGGATTTACTGTCACCTTTCCCCCAGGTCAAAGGAGTAATATTCGGTCATATTCACCAGGTTTTCAGCAGCCAGCACCTTTATATTCCCCTGTGGAGCACACCTTCGACCTGTTTTCAGTTCAAACCTGGTTCCAGCGAGTTTGCCCTGGACAATCTGTCACCTGGTTGGCGCTGGCTCGAGTTGCACGCCAATGGTCACATCGAGACCAGAGTGGAAAGACTCGACAGCCCACCACCTGGATTGGACTTTTCCTCAGAAGGTTATTAGGATCAACCCACGGGGAAGTTATTGAACATAAGCTCAGAAACGGAAGGCTGTCAGCAACGCAAACATATGCCAGTGCTTTTGGGTATCGCTGAAATCCCCATTCTCCGACACCGCCAGCCAACCGGTGCCATTCACATTATGATACTCGGCACGTATCATCCACCAGGGAGTGATGTCCCAACGGATACCAGCGGTCCAGTCGCGGGCGAAACGGGTATGCCTGGGTCTTCCAGTCAATTCCGAAAATTTTCTACCGCTGGTGTCGTCTCGGTCGGAGAAAAAAACGTCATAGCGTCCCACCAATTCAACCTTGGGCAGAATCCGATAGCTCGCCTGCAGATAGTAGCTCTCCGCAGTTTCACTCGTATCTGGAAAAAAACGCCCAAAATCTTTCAACTTAGTGAAGCGCAGCGCATATTCCCCGGTCAGGGTAAGTTTCTCGCCATTGTATTGAGCGGAAAAAATGAGGGGCTTGAATATGACTTTGCCATCTTCGAATGGATTGTCTGATCCTGGCTGATAATGGGTATGAACCAACGAACCTGTGACCGCCAGCCGCACCATCCCCCCTTGATATTCGTACATCAGGCGGCCAATTGCCGACAAATGAGGGTCGTATTCGCCATCGAAATTTGCACCCAGTGTCAGACGTTCAAATTCCTTGTCTTTGGTACCATTGGGCCATCCGGCCCCCGCGCGCAAGAACCAGTCTCCCCAATTCGTCGAATACTCACCATAGAACTGGAACCCATCATTAGCCAACCCCAGATTACGGGTTCGATCGAAATAGATGCTCTGGGGCAGAAATATCGTCGGCCGGGTAAAAGCAACGTCACGAGTTTCATTATAGAGACCTAACGGATTTTTTACTCGGCCCAGGAGGATCCCCAACCGCCCCCGACTGGTTGACAGGAAAGTGTAATCCGCCAAAGCATAATCGAGACGCAGTTCATTTGGATTGAGCCGACCGCTCCTGCGGTAAACACCCTGCGCCGCCAAGCGTAAGGGACCGGCGGGCCGAAATGAAAAGTTGAGTCCAGCCTCGGTGAAATCCAGGCTGCCATTCTCACTGTCGCCAAACCACCGATTGGCTGAGGTCAGGACGAATCCCTGGCTGAGAAAGCCGTGGAATTGCATGCTCTTGCGCCACAGCGGTTCTTCCGCAAATCCGGCCACCCACCACAAACCCAGGATCGCAGCAACCGCAAGATGTTTCCTCATAGTTCTCCCAGGCCTGGCCTTCTGCTTCACCGGTTTCACCCTATGGAACCTCCACGCGCTTCACTACATCCCCGATGAGATCCTCGGTGACATAGCCAATTGCTCCTATCGTTTCCGACAGTCGATCCCGCATCTCACGGAGGTTCTCGACTTCAATAGGCGCCTGACCAGTGCCAGAGAAAATATTGCGATCCCAGATCCGGCGTAATTGATGAGGATAGATTTTGAGAATCTTCTTGCAGAAATTGCGATGAACCGGATTGTCATCAGGCAAGACAAAAACCTGGACAGGGGTGCCATCCCCCCAGGTATTACGCCGCATGGCAAAAATGGCCCGAAGCTCGTTTCGCGTCAGACCATCACTCGCTATATTGGAGTGAACCGCAACCACTACTGACATCTGATCTCCTCCCTGACACACCACGGTGGTCAGAATCATTGAGATCAGAATGAATGTGGTTCCCACGATTTTTCGAATCTTGGGCAAACGTTTCTCCAAGGTTTGCGTGATACCACGCAAAATTCAAGTCGAATCTTTTGGGCGAGTCAGGTATCCGCTAGGATCGATGGGTACCGAATCGGAAACCAACATACGACCCAGCTCCGACAATGCTTTGCGGTAGACCTCTTTTTTGAAATAGACCACTTCCCGCACAGGATGCCAATAATCCACCCAACGCCAATCATCGAACTCCGGCCGACCACACCTGTCCAAACAGATGCGATCTTCCAATGCACGGAAACGAAGCAGAAACCACAACTGCTTTTGCCCGATGCACAAAGGCAGTGAATGCCGGCGTATGTAGCGAGATGGAAGACGATAGTGCAACCAGTCGCGGGTACGACCAATAATATCCACATCCGCATGGGTCAAACCAGTTTCCTCATACAACTCTCGGAACATCGCAGCCTCGGGACCCTCCTTTGGTTTGATCCCTCCCTGAGGAAACTGCCAGGAACGCATACCGATTCGCCGCGCCCAAAAAACACTACCGGCATCGTTGCACAGGACGATCCCCACATTCAGGCGATAACCCTTTGAATCAATCATAGCCCAGCGTGGGAGACTTTGTTTGGTGGTAAAATAAAAACCTCATGGAAATATAACCTACACAAGGATTCAGGCAACCGCAAGTGATTCCCAGCACCTCCAACCCATCAAACAGATTGGCACTGTTCGACCTTGACAACACTCTTCTTGCAGGCGACAGCGATTACTTGTGGGGACAGTATCTAGTGGAACAAGGCATCGTGGACAGAACTGAATACGAGGCTGCTAACAGCAGATTCTATAAAGATTATCAGCAAGGCCGCCTGAATATCCACGATTTCCTCCTGTTCGCCCTGAAACCGCTGAGTCTATATCCCCCCGAACACCTTTACCGCTGGAGAGAGCGCTTTATTGCAGAAAAGATCGAACCTATCGTGCTGCCTGCCGCGAAAGCTCTGCTCGAATGTCATCGAGATCGCGGCGACAACCTGGTCATAATCACCGCCACCAATGCTTTCGTCACTTCCCCGATTGCCGAACTGTTTGGTGTCGATGAACTGATCGCCACTGAACCTGAATGCACGGGAGGACGCTATACCGGACAGTTCAATGGTATCCCTTGCTTCCGCGAGGGCAAGGTGACACGTCTGAATCAATGGTTGCAGGAACACCACCTTGATGCGGATCCGGCCACTTTCTACAGTGATTCTCACAACGATCTGCCCCTGCTCACCCGGGTGGGTCATCCGGTAGCGGTCGATCCCGACCAGGAATTGGAACGCACCGCCCGCAATCAAGGATGGCCTGTCCTGACCCTGCGCCGGGGACCGGAACCGGTTTCACTCTAACATTCAAACTGTCGCTATCCTGGTCATGGCGGGTTCGAAACCCACCCCTTACAGCCAATCGGTTCTAGAAGGGATTCATTTCTTTCGAATCCAGTAGTGATAACGGCGGTTTTCCTCCCGGTGTTCTAAAATTTCATTACCGGTCTGATCGGAAAAAACGCCAAAATCCAAGACCGAAGCAGGATCGGTAGCAATCACATGAACAATCTGGTGACTCTCCATTTCGTTTAGAATCTTTTTAAGCTTCAACAGTGGTAGAGGACAGTTGAGGCCGCTGGTATCCAGTTCCCTATCGAATTCCATAATGATCCGCACAAGTGTCAATGCAACGAAATAATAGCAAATCCAATGTTGGACAGATGGCCTTCCTGCCCATCTTCATTGATCTGCAGGGTCGGGACTGCGTAGTGATCGGTGGGGGTGGCATCGCTTTGCGTAAGACTGAACTGCTGCTTCGCGCTGGAGCCAATGTCACCGTCATCGCGCCTTTATTCCATCGGGAGCTGATCAAGCTGGCCGATCAAGGAAAACTCAACCTCAGGCAAAAAGATTTCACGCCTTCCGATCTTCAACATCAAACATTGGCCATTGCCGCCACCAACGACTCCAACCTCAACAGCCAAATTGCCACTACAGCCAGAAACAAGAAAATTCTGGTGAATACGGTCGATCAGCCCAAAACCTGTGATTTCATCATGCCTGCCATCATTGATCGCTCCCCTTTGACCATCGCCATTTCGAGCGGGGGACAGGCCCCCATCCTGGCACGCCTGCTGAAAGCCCGCTTGGAAAGCCTGATTCCTGCCAATCTTGGGCAATTGGCTGCCCTTGCCGGCAGTTACCGCAATAAGGTGAAGACCTTGTTGAAATCCCAGGTATTGCGACGCCGTTTCTGGGAAAAAACCCTTTCCGGTGCCCCAGGTGAACTCATGCTGTCCGGGCAGAAGGAAGCAGCGAGTGAGATGATGGAAAGAGCACTCATGGCCGCCACCTCGGAAACCAACCCATTCCCGGGCTTTGTGGCCCTGGTCGGGGCAGGCCCCGGTGATCCGGATCTGCTGACATTCCGGGCACTACGTCTGCTGCAAGAAGCCGATGTGGTGGTCTATGATCGTCTGGTGTCACAACCTGTTATCGATCTGATTCGACGAGATGCGGAAAAGCTCTATGCAGGAAAAGCCAGGGCCGAGCATAGTCTTCCCCAGGAAGAAATCAACCGCCTTCTCATCAGACTGGCCAAACAAGGAAAAAGGGTGGTGCGGCTCAAGGGAGGCGATCCATTCATTTTCGGCAGGGGTGGTGAAGAGATCGAAACCCTCGCTGATGACAATATCCCTTTCATCGTCGTTCCAGGCATCACCGCAGCCTCTGGGTGCGCCAGCTATGCCGGAATCCCCCTCACTCACCGCGACTATGCCCAGTCGTGTCTGTTCGTCACCGGCCACCGCCGTGGCGATCACCCCAACCTGGAGTGGGAAAAACTGGTGGTGCCCAAACAAACCCTGGTGATCTACATGGGATTGCTTGGACTCGACGAAATTTGCAAAGCATTGATCAGCCATGGCATGCCTGCCGATATGCCTGCTGCCCTGGTGCAGGCAGGAACGACGCCCCAACAGAAGGTCATCATTGCCACCGTTGCCACATTGGCCCAAAAGGCCCAACAGGAAGGGGCAACCCCACCTACCCTGGTGATTATCGGTGAAGTTGTCAGATTACAGCCCAAACTAGCCTGGTTCCAAGGAAGCCGACTATGAAAAACTCACTTCTGATCATCTCACTTTGTTTGGTTTTTCTCACCGGTTGTGGCAATGATTCGAAGCCGATCAAAACCTGGCATCTGGTCAAAGGAGGGATCACCTCAGCGGCTCTCTATGACAATCAAGCGCTATTATCCAGTATCGATCATGGGGCAGAATGGTGGCAATTGAAGCCGAAACGACTCCTCCATACCTTCCGTCATGGAGGCAACCGGGAACAGAATCTGATTTCCGTTGCCCTCAGCACCGATGGTCGTTACGCCTTGACTGCCGATCGCGAAGGCATTGCCTGGTGGGATAGTGAAACCGGCAAATCATTGGCATCCTGGGCCTTGTCCGGCATCCAGACGGTGACACTGTCGGTGGATGGTCATTGGGCCTTGATCGGTCTCAGCGACAGGGCGGTTTACTTCTCTCTGGCCCACGGCAAGACCCGCTTCGCCTTTCCCCACGAACGAAACGTCAAGACAGTCGCCCTCGACCGCGTC
>CAYUPV010000121.1:0-8543 GCA_964445885.1 uncultured Methylococcales bacterium | reverse complement strand
CGGCGTCCCGAGAGACGAACCCCCTGCCTCGGCCCCTATGGATCTTTCACGGTAACAAGGGGGAAATTAGGCGGGTTCTTTAATCGTAGCGCATCTTCAGGTCAACTGTGTGAGCTGGCGTGCGTTAATGACTGCATAAGCGAATTGGTCGTTGTCGAAGAAACAATAAACGTCCTGTCCCTGGGCTTGCCAGCGCCGGATCTTTGCTCCCCAGGCGCCGAGGACCTGCGGTGGATAACAGCCGCAATAAGCTGCTCCGGGTCCGTGTAACCGCACATAAACGAAGTCGCTGGTGACCGCTTCCGGCGACTGTAGTCCAGCCAACTCGAACAGACAAAAGGCCATTTGGTTGGCTTTCAAGAGTTGATAGACCTCGGGACAATGCCAGCTGGGATCGCGGAACTCGAAAGTATAGCGGTAGTCGTTCGGCAACAATGGTAGGAATTCCTCCAGGCGTTGCACATTAAGGTGCCAGTGGGGTGGAAGCTGAAACAGAATAGGCCCCAGTTTGGGGCCGAAATGAGAGATCCGCTCCAGAAATATCGCCAGTGGTTCCTCACATTGTTTGAGTTTTTTCAAATGGGTGATCAAACGGCTGGCCTTGACTGCAAAACCGAATCCCTGCGGAGTGTCGGCACACCATCGTTCGATTGTCCTGGTGGAAGGCAGCTGATAGAAGCTGTTGTTGACTTCGACACAGTCGAAATCCCTGGCATACCATGTCAGCCATTGGTCAGCCGGTAACTCGGGCGGATAATAACGCTTGCGCCAATGATGATAGTGCCAACCCGAAGTGCCAATATGTACCCGTCCCGATGCCGTCAAATTGCTGTCTGTTGCAACGGAAGATGTCAGGCTTTTTGACATTTTTGTTGGAACCTCTCGGTTTTTCCTGCGTCACAGAAGTACGCAACCGTCCAAGGCCTTATTGTTCCTTGTCTTGCTCTTTCTCTGGTGCGAAATTTGCGTTATTTCTCTTAACGCGTAAGTATGAACGCACTACCATTATCTATACGCCCGCAAAATTGAGGAGGAACCCATGGGGATCTTCGATCACTACCGCACCCGTTATGAAACGACTCAGGAGGAAGAATACACCCTTCAGGAATACCTGGAAATCTGCCGCGATGATCCAAGTGCCTATGCCACGCCGGCCGAACGACTGCTGCTGGCCATTGGTGAACCGGAGTTGCTCGATACCCGCCTGGAGCCACGTCTAAGCAGGATTTTCGCCAACAAGGTGATCAAGCGTTATCCCGCCTTTGCCGAATTCTATGGCATGGAGGAGACCATCGAGCAGATCGTGGCCTATTTCCGTCACGCAGCCCAAGGACTGGAAGAGGCCAAACAGATCCTTTATCTGTTGGGGCCGGTAGGGGGCGGGAAGTCCTCTCTGGCTGAGAAACTCAAGAGTCTGATGGAAAAAGTCCCTTTCTATGCCATCAAAGGTTCGCCCATCTTTGAGAATCCACTGGGATTGTTCTCCCCCGCAGAGGACGGCCCGATCATGGAGGACGAATACGGCATTCCCCACCGCTATCTGAATCCCATCATGTCTCCCTGGGCCAGTAAGCGCCTGCACGAATATGGCGGTGACATCACCCGCTTCAAAGTGGTCAAAGTGTGTCCCTCGATCCTCGACCAGCGGGCCATCGCCAAGACCGAGCCCGGGGATGAGAACAACCAGGACATTTCTTCCCTGGTGGGCAAGGTGGACATTCGCAAACTCGAGGTCTATGCCCAGGATGATCCCGATGCCTACAGCTATTCCGGTGGCCTGTGCCTGGGCAATCGTGGGATGATGGAGTTCGTGGAGATGTTCAAGGCGCCGATCAAGGTGCTCCATCCCCTCCTGACTGCGACCCAGGAAGGTAACTACAAGGGGACCGAAGGATTGCCCGCGATTCCTTTCGAAGGCATCCTCCTTGCCCACTCCAACGAATCGGAGTGGCAACAATTCAAGAACAACAAGAACAACGAGGCCTTCCTGGACCGGATTTACGTGGTCAAGGTACCTTATTGCCTGAGAGTGTCGGAAGAGATCAAGATCTACGAGAAGTTGCTGCGCAACAGTTCCCTCAAACAGGCTCCTTGCGCGCCCCATACCCTGGAGATGCTGGCTCAGTTCGCGGTAGTGTCAAGACTGAAAGAGCCCGAGAATTCCAGCATCTATTCCAAGATGAAAGTGTATGATGGCGAGAACCTCAAAGATACCGATCCAAGGGCCAAGTCCTATCAGGAATACCGGGATTTTGCCGGAGTGGATGAAGGGATGGAGGGGCTGTCCACCCGTTTCGCCTTCAAGATCCTGTCCAAGGTGTTCAACTTCGATCACGCGGAAGTGGCTGCCAATCCGGTACATCTCCTCTATGTGTTGGAACAGCAGATCATCCAGGAACAGTTCCCCCCCGAGACCGAAGAGCGCTATCTGCGCTATATCAAGGAATATCTGGTGCCCCGTTACATCGACTTCATCGGCAAGGAGATCCAGACCGCTTACCTGGAATCCTACGCCGAGTACGGTCAGAATATCTTCGACCGTTATGTCACCTATGCCGACTACTGGATCCAGGATCAGGAGTACCGCGATCAGGATACCGGCGAGATCTTCGACCGTCGCGCTTTGAACGAGGAGCTGGAAAAGATCGAGAAACCGGCGGGAATCAGCAATCCCAAGGATTTCCGCAACGAAGTGGTCAACTTTGTCCTCCGCGCCCGGGCCAAGAATGCCGGCAACAATCCCTCCTGGACCAGTTACGAAAAACTGCGTAGAGTGATCGAGAAGAAGATGTTCGCCAATACCGAGGAACTGTTGCCGGTAATTTCCTTCAACGCAAAAGCTTCGGCCGAGGACAAGAAGAAACACGAGGATTTCGTCAACCGCATGGTGGAGAAGGGTTATACCGCCAAACAGGTACGGCTGCTGAGCGAATGGTACTTGAGAGTAAGGAAATCCACCTGAACCATGTCACAGATCATCGACCGCCGCCTCAATCCCAAGCACAAGAGCGCCGTCAACCGACAGCGCTTCCTCAAACGGTTTCGCCGCCAGATACGCAAGGCGGTGTCGGATGCGGTCGATGGCCGTTCGGTCACCGACACCGAGAGTGGGGAAGAAGTCACCATTCCGTCCAAGGACCTGTCCGAGCCGGTGTTTCAGCATGGGCCCGGTGGGCGGCGCGAGATCATCCATCCAGGCAACAAGGATTTCATCACCGGTGACCGGATTCCCCGTCCCGCGGGTGGGGCAGGCAAGGGAAACCGTGCCAGCAATCAAGGGGAAGGACAAGACGACTTCGTGTTCGAGCTGTCGCGGGACGAGTTCCTGGAATTTTTCTTCGAGGACCTGGAGCTGCCGGATCTGGTCAAGACCAAGCTGGCCCAGGTGGTGTCCAAGAAAAGCGTTCCCGCTGGTTTCAGCAAAGAAGGGATTCCCCCCAATCTGCACGTGGTCCGTTCCCTCAAGGAGGCCCAGGCCAGACGTATCGCTCTGACCGCGGGCAAGAGACGCCGGTTGCGCGAGTTGGAGGCGGAACTGGAGGGAATGCTTGCCGAAAAGGGCGGGATTTCCGACATCGAAGCGCTGGAGAAGGAAATCGCCAGGCTCAAGACCCGCATCGCCGCCGTCCCTTTCATCGACACTCTGGACCTTCGATACCGCAACCGCATCCTGATTCCCAAACCCACCACCCAGGCGGTGATGTTTTGTCTCATGGACGTCTCCGGCTCCATGGACCAGTTCAAGAAGAGTCTGGCCAAACGGTTCTTCATCCTTCTGTATCTATTTCTGTCGCGTAACTATGAGCGCACCGACGTGATCTTCATCCGCCATCACACGATAGCCAAGGAAGTGGGCGAGGAGGAGTTCTTCTATTCCCGCGAAACTGGAGGGACCGTCGTTTCCAGTGCCCTGGTGATGATGCGAGACATCATGCGTGAGCGTTATCCGGTCCAGGACTGGAACATCTACGCCGCCCAGGCTTCCGATGGTGACAACTGGCCGGAGGACTCGGGCAACTGTAGCCGCCTGTTGGAGGAGGAGATCATGCCAAGCCTGCAGTATTTCGCCTACATCGAGATAGACAACGAATATCCCTTGGGGTTGTGGCAGGAGTACGAGAAGCTGGCGCTACGCTGGCCCAACTTCGCCATGCAGGCAATCGATGAGCCTGCCGATATTTATCCGGTCTTCCGTGAACTGTTCAAGAAGAAGAGAACGGCTGGATGAGTGACACGCCCATTTCCACGGGTTCCGAGTGGACCTTCGAACTGCTTGAAACATATGACGGCGAAATCTCCCGCATCGCCGCCGGTTTCGGTCTCGACACCTATCCCAATCAGATCGAGGTCATCTCCTCCGAACAGATGATGGATGCCTACGCCAGTTGCGGCCTGCCGGTGTATTACCATCACTGGTCGTTCGGCAAGCAGTACCTGTCGGTCGAGAAGCACTACAAGCGGGGTCAGATGGGGCTGGCCTACGAGCTGGTGATCAATTCCAACCCCTGCATCGCCTACCTCATGGAGGAGAACACCATGATGATGCAGGCTCTGGTGATCGCTCACGCCAGTTATGGTCACAATTCCTTCTTCAAGAACAATTACCTGTTCAAGGCGTGGACCGTGGCGGATGCCATCGTCGATTATCTGGTGTTCGCCAAGAACTTTATCGCTGAATGCGAAGAGCGTTACGGCTCTGAGGCGGTGGAGGAGATCCTCGATTCCTGTCACGCCCTGATGAATTACGGGGTCGATCGTTACCGCAAGCCGGCACCCCTGTCGCTGCGTGAGGAACAACTTCGGCAGAAGGAACGGGCGGAATATCTGCAGTCCCAGGTCAATGACTTGTGGCGTCGCACCATTCCAGAAAACATCAGGCGTTCTACCGTGAGGGAGGATCGTTTTCCGGAGGAACCAGAGGAAAACCTGCTCTATTTCATCGAAAAGAATGCACCACTGCTTGAGCCCTGGCAGCGGGAGGTCATCCGCATCGTCCGCAAAATCGCCCAGTACCTGTATCCCCAGCGTCACACCAAGGTCATGAACGAGGGCTGGGCCACCTTCTGGCACTATACCCTCCTCAACCGTCTTTATGACGAGGGGCTCGTGACCGAGGGGTTCATGCTTGAGTTTCTGGAATCCCACACCAGTGTCATTGCCCAGCCGCCTTTCGATCACGATTACTATAATGGCATCAACCCCTATGCCTTGGGATTCACCATGTTTCGGGATCTTCAACGGATCTGCCAGGATCCCACCGAAGAGGATCGTCAATGGTTCCCGGAAATCGCCGGCAGTGACTGGCTCGAGACTCTGGATTTCGCCATGCGTAATTTCAAGGACGACAGCTTCGTTTCCCAGTACCTGTCCCCGCGTGTGATTCGGGAGTTGAAATTGTTTTCGGTGCTCGACGACGAACTGGAGGATGAGTTGGAGATCTCTGCCATCCACGATGAAGGTGGCTATCAGGCCATTCGCCATGCGCTGTCGGAGCAATACAATCTGGGCAGTCTGGAGCCGGACATTCAGGTCTGGTCGGTGGATACCCGCGGAGATCGTTCACTGACCCTGCGGTATTTCCAACGCCAGCGCCGTCCCCTGGGCGAAAATGCCGAGGAGGTGCTCAGGCATGTGCACCGTCTGTGGGGTTTTTCCGTTCGCCTCGAGACCGTCGACGAGCGTGGGCGGATCAAGTGGTGTCACGAGTGTGGGTGATTTCTGACCGAGAGGGAGGGCAAACCTCCCGAAGCCCATACATCCACATTTCCCGGCACTATCCCACACTAGCTTTGCATTCATCCGGCACACATCGGGCTCGATTGAAACCTACCCCCATAGGATCACAAACGTTCGCGGATGAAATTCGGTACATCTCGAAAGACGAATCCCTTGCCTCGGCTCCATTGTATCTTTTATGGTAATCAGAATTTTTCTGACGGAAAACTTTCTGTCAGCCAAGGCTTCCATACCAGGCACTTTCCTTGTAGAGATCGTGTGCGTGGCGCAGCATCACCATGATGACCGAGGCGACTGGCAGGGCCAGTAAGATACCCAGGAAGCCAAACAATTGCCCCCCCGCCATGACAGCAAAAATGACCATCACCGGATGGAGGCCAACTTTGTCTCCCACCAGCAGCGGGGTCAGTACCATACCCTCCAGCATTTGCCCGATGCCGAACACCCCCAGCACCAAGCCCAGATGCCACAGATCGTGGAATTGCACCAGTGTCGCCAGAACACCCAGCACAACCCCCACGAAAGTGCCGAGATAGGGAATGAAACTGATGATCCCGGCGATCATGCCAATGATCAGGGCGGTCTTGAGGCCAACCAGCCACAATCCAATACTGTAGATGCTACCCAAAGCCAGCATTACCGATAACTGACCACGCAGGAATGCGCTCAGGACTTCATCTGATTCACCTGCGAGTTTGCCGGCAGTGGGCAGAATATTACGAGGCAGAAGGTCGGCGATATGAGTCATCATCCGATCCCAGTCCCGCAGCAGATAGAACATCACCACCGGAATCAGCAGAATGTTCATCAACCAACCCAAAATGGCTGCTCCGGACCGGCCGATGGAACCGGCGATGGCGGCGGCGATCCCACCGGTACGTTGCCAGTGGTGCTTGAGCAGTTCGACGACGTCGGCGAATTCATAGTCGGCGAGATCGATTCTCAGGCGACTTTCCAACCAGGGGATCAAGGTATCCCCGATCCAGGCGAGATAACGGGGCAGGTCGGTGAGAAACCGCGTGACTTGTTTCTCCAATGCGGGAATCAGGATCAGCAGCACCGCGACCAAGGCCAGGGTCATCAACAGAAACACCACCGTTACCGCCAGGGTGCGGCCCAGTTTCCATGCTTCCAGTCGGTCCACCAGGGGATCGGCCAGGTAGGCCAGCAGGGCACCCACCACGAAAGGGGTCAGGATCGGTGCCAGAAGATAGATCAACCCACCCAATCCCAGGGGGATCAGTAGAAGCCAGCAGGATTTCATGCGTAAACTCCAATAGATCGTAAGCGTTGCACTGTAATGATTTCACCGCCGCGATTCAAACCAAGCGAGATGTTATTTGGAAGCTTGATTCTCTGTTGAGATGTAGAGCCAGCAGAGAAAAAAACCTACACAGACGCGTCCCTGCGATGGCTATTATTTCATAGTTGCATTTTCAGGCCACATCCCGTGAAATTGTCCCCAAACACTGAGCAGAAAACACGCGTCAATGACGGAGGATAACCATGACCAAGAAGATTCTGATGCTGGTGGGTGATTTCGTGGAAGACTATGAGGCCATGGTGCCATACCAGATGTTAGTGATGATCGGTCATCAAGTGGATGTGGTGTGTCCGGGGAAGAAACCGGGCGACACGGTCAAAACCGCAGTGCACGATTTCGAAGGGGATCAGACCTATACTGAAAAGGCCGGCCACCAGTTCGCCATCACCGCCGACTTCGACTCGGTCGAACCGTCAGGTTATGACGGTCTGGTGATTCCAGGGGGCCGTGCCCCGGAATATCTGCGCCTCGACGATAGGGTAATCGCAGTCACCCGTCATTTCGCCGAGGAGCAAAAGCCCATTGCCGCCATCTGTCACGGTGCCCAGATCCTCTCTGCCGCAAGGGTGATAGAGGGGTACGAAATCAGTTGTTATCCGGCGGTGGCCCCGGAAGTCGAACTGGCTGGTGCCCGCTACATCGGCCCCAACGAGAACTACTCCAACGCCCACGTGGACCGCCACTTCGTCACCGCTCCGGCATGGCCGGCCCATCCAGAGTGGATGCGCAAATTCCTGGGGTTGCTGGGGACCGGAATCGAGCCATGAACCTGCCGAAGAAGAACAGGACCGCGCTCTGACCCTGATTCCAGAAGTGGTGATCGAGGTGGTAAGCCCCGGTTTCGAGGCCAAGGATCTGGAGATCGGACCGCCGTTCTACCTTTTCCAGGGCATCAAGGACGTCATTGTCTACGATCCCACCACACTTTTTAATGCTTCATGTCAGGCATGGCCATACCCAAAGGCATGTCTCCCTGGTGGAAATCAACCTTGAATGTGGTTGTGTGGTGATGGTTCAGACTTGAAGAGCATTGATGAATCAGGCGGCTTCGTCATTGCGTCTTTTGTCGATGACCCTGACCTGTTTGTCCAGCAGGGCTGGATCAAAATGCCTGATCCTTTCCAGGAATGTTTCGGTAACTTCGAAATTACGACCGACGATCAAGACCCCGTTTTTTCCACGGACTTCGTCTGCCAATACCATCCCCAGTGTCACTGAACGAAGTGCGATCTCTTTAATTGTTGCCGCCGCTGTCTCTGCCCCTTGTAATTTAGCGAAAGTCTCAAGAAGTTCGGGGTCATAGGGTGTTTCTCTGCTGCGCAGGGTATCGATGGCCAATTGCGATGAACCACACTGTGTCTTGACTCGATCGAAATCAATGGCGATTTTGAGGATTCGTGAACCCAGGGGACTCGATTGCGTCCCACATTCCCCATGCATACCGACCGGTTCGTCCACTTTCCCCAGGATTTCGAGTACCGGC
>CAYUPV010000120.1:0-8577 GCA_964445885.1 uncultured Methylococcales bacterium | reverse complement strand
TTAACGATAACACTCTGGCCGCCAAAGCCATGATTGGGTAAGTTTTCCGGCACGGTAAAAAGGCAGTATGCCACTCATGACCCTGGAACTGATCCAGGGTTTTTTGTGCCTGTCCATCACCATCCCATCCTGATTCAACATTGCCAACCTTCCCGTTGGATTTCTTGGCAGTCTTGGCAACCTTGGCAGTGTTGAAAACGACATGGCAATGAGGGAAAGAACCCATATCAACCCCCCTTACCCTGGATCGTTTCGCGTCTCTAAGGTGATCTGAGGTGGCCGATTTCTGGCGCCAAGCATGAAGATGGCCAGATGCACCCCCGTATGAGCATGTTGCGCTTGTATGATCCTGATGGTGTCTCTAGATCACCGAAGGGCTTTTGTAGGGTGTCTACTAGTGCGTTTTCAGGAATTTTTTTCGGCATCCATTGCAAGTCCTGATGCTTGCGCTATTCATGAAATGGAGTACCAAGTCAGTACCAAGATAAGAAAATTGTGATCGTCGCTCTACGCTATTTTGTATAAGTTATTGAGTTATATGGCGCGCCCGACAGGATTCGAACCTGTGACCTCAGGCTCCGGAGGCCTGCGCTCTATCCAGCTGAGCTACGGGCGCTGAAGAGAATGGGAATTCTATCGCGTATTTCCGGGTTTTCCAATCTCTTCTTGCAGGCATGCGGCAAGAATGGTTTTGCAGTGGTTCACCGGCAGTGAGTAGTGGCCCTCCTTGGGAACGATATGGAATTCGGCCCTGAATAGTCCTTCGGCAAGGTGTCGGCCATGGGTCAGGGGTACTACCGTATCGATGCTACCATGCCAGATCGTGACCGGTTGTCGGATAGAGTTCAAGGCAAAACCCCAGGGGCGGTTGACCTGAACGAAGTCACGCAGAGCGCCCGACGATCCTTGTCGCAGCCCTTCACGGATGGTTTCATAAAAAATTTTGCGGATATTCGGATCGGCCAATACTTGGCGATCCTTTTCCGGCAGCCCCTCTTCCATCAGGCTGATGACCCATCGGGGGTGATGCCTCAACACCAAGGCAAGGTGGTTGCCGAACAAGAACGGTAATATCGAGGGGACATGACTGGCAAGGAAAAAGGCTAGACGGGCAGCGGGGCTCATACGGTCACGCAGGCGCTCGAGATACGCCGGGCCCAGAGGGCATACCAGTTGAATCCGCTCGATTCGTGAGCCGAGTCGCCAGCCGCTAGCCAGGGCATAGGGACCGCCACCGGAGACGCCCATGACCGAAAGTCGATCCAGTTTCAGATGGTCGGCCACCCGTCCCAGGTCTTCTGGCCAGGTGCCAATGTTGGAAGGGGGTAGTGGATCGGACCGCCCATAACCGGGACGGTCGATGGCAATCAATTGCAGGCCCAAATGGGCCGCAGACTCTGCTGCCAGTTTGGCTTCCAGGCGGGAGGAGGGCAGGCCGTGGCAATAGCCGATGGGGTAACCTGATGGATCGCCGTAGCGCGCGTAGGCAATGGTGCGTCCATCAGACAGGATCAAAGTGCTGTCTTCGATCATCAGTCTTCCTCCAGCAGAGCCTTGATCTGGCTCAGAGCGGCGTTGCCACGGGCCTTTTTCTCCTCTTCGGGCAGATTGGATTTACCGCTCCATTCCAGATCGTCCTGGGGCAGTTCCTCGAGGAACCGGCTGGGCTGGCAGTCGACCAGTTCCCCATAGCGCTTGCGCTGGCGGCAATAGCTCAGGGTGAGGGTCTTCTGTGCACGGGTGATGCCGACGTAGCAAAGGCGGCGCTCTTCCTCGATGTCGTCCTGGTCGATACTCATCTGATGGGGAAGCAGCCCTTCCTCCATGCCGACCAGATAGACGTGGGGGAATTCCAGTCCCTTGGCGGCATGCAGGGTCATGAGAGCGGTCCGGTCACCGCTGTCGTCGTCTCGGGTGCGGTCGAGGATGTCCAAAAGCATCAGTTTGGACACGGCAGCCCCCAAGGGATCCTCGCTGTCCTCCACCTCTTCCAGCATCCGGCCCAGCCATTCCATCAATTCCTGAACATTTTCCCATTTACGCTCGGCCTGTTTAGGGTTGGATGCCAGGTCCCGCAGCCAGTCCTGGTATTCGATGGTGTCGATCATCTCCTCGATGACCCCCAGGGTGTCACCGCGTCTGGCACGGTCGGCGGTGTCCACCAGCCATTCGCAGAAGTGGCGCACCCGCTGCACTGCCCGTTCGTTCAGGTGCTGTTCCAGTCCCAGTTCGAAGGAGGCGGCAAACAGACTGATATGACGCTGCTGGGCGTAAGCCCCCAGTTTCTCCAGGGTCGAGGGACCGATCTCGCGTTTGGGGGTGTTGACCACGCGCAGGAAGGCTACATCGTCGTCGGGATTGACCAGGAGGCGCAGATAGGCGATCAGGTCCTTGACCTCGGTGTAGTTGAAGAAGGACTGTCCCCCGCTGATGAAATACGGGATTCGTTGTTCCCGCAGGGCGCGTTCGAACAGGCGGGCCTGATGGTTGCTGCGGTAGAGGATGGCATAGTCCTGCCAGCGGGTGCGGTGGCGGAATTTGTGGTGGATCAGGTCGGCGGCGATCTGGTGGGCCTCGGCGAATTCATCCTCGTTACTCAGAATACGAATGGGATCGCCAAAGCCGTACTGGCTCCACAGTTTTTTCTCGAACACATGGGGATTGTTGGCGATCAGCCGGTTGGCCGCCTTGAGGATACGGCCGGTGGAGCGGTAGTTCTGTTCCAGCTTGATGATTTCCAGCCGTGGGTGGTCCTGTTTGAGCAGGGCCAGATTCTCCGGCTGGGCGCCGCGCCAGGCATAGATGGACTGATCATCGTCTCCCACCACGGTAAAACGCCCCAGCCGCCCGGTCAGCAGGTTCAGCAGCTGGTACTGGGTGCGGTTGGTGTCCTGGTATTCGTCCACCAGGAGATAACGCAGCCGGTCACGCCATTTTTCCAGAATCTCCGGATCGTTGTCGAACAATCGCACCGGCCGCAGGATCAGATCGTCGAAATCCACCGCATTGTAGGCTTTCAGGCAACGTTCGTATTCACGGAAGAGAAGCGCGGCGGGCAGGGTTTCGGTGTCGGCCCCGGAATGGGCCTCTTCCACGCTCACCAGGCCATTCTTCCAGGTCCCGATCTGCCAGGCGTAGTGGGGGATGTTGTCCGGATTGAACGTGAAATCGCAGTGGCCGAGGATTTCCTTTAATAAAGTCAGACGGTCGTGGTTGTCGAGGATGGAGATGCCTGCCTTGTAGCCCAATGCTTTGTGTTCGCGGCGCAGGATGTCGAGCCCCAGGGAGTGGAAAGTGGACACCGTCAGTCCCTTGATGCGTTTGCGCTCGAGCAGATCACCGACACGCTCTTTCATTTCCCTGGCCGCCTTGTTGGTGAAGGTCAGGGCAGCGATGTTCCTGGCGCCCAGCCCCTGCTCGATCAGATGGGCGATCTTGGCGGTGATGACCCGGGTCTTGCCGCTGCCGGCACCGGCAATGACCAGGACTGGAACGTCGATCTTTATGATGGCGGCCTTTTGTGGGGGGTTGAGATCCATGTCAACAGGTCAATCGGTATTCGATGAGTGACCTCACAGGCGCAGAGAGTTGAAAACGATTTTCTCTCTGCGTCCTCTGCGCCTCTGCGGTGGGAATATACGTTAAGCCGATCATCCGGCACCGGCGGCCTGGTGGCATGACAGAACATGGGCCACGCAGGCAGTCAGCTTCTTGGCGTAGGGAATATGGAGGAATTCATTGGGGCCATGGGCGTTGCTTCCAGGTCCCAGGACGCCGGTAATCAGAAACTGGGCCTGGGGAAATGTTCTGCCGAGCATGTCCATGAAGGGAATGCTGGCGCCCAATCCAAGATAGGCGGCAGGGTGACCATAGAATGTCCGGGAGGCTTCATCACAAGCCTCGAGCAACCAGGGGGAAGGTTCGGGTGCCTGCCAGCCGTCGCCCCCCTGATCGAATCTAACGGACACTTCGGCGCCGTAAGGTGGATCGGTCAGCAGGGCACGTTCGATGGCAGCCTTGACGCTCTCGCAGTTGACCGGGGGGGGCAGGCGGAAGGACAGCTTGAACGAGGTGTAGGCCCGCATCACGTTACCGGCCCGGCTGGCCGGCGGCAGGCCGTCCTGTCCTACCACGCACAGGGTGGGGCGCCAAGTGTTGTTGAGGATCAGTTCCAGCGGATCGTTGCACACAGGTTTCAGGCCGGGGAGTGGGTGCAGCCCCTCCACCATGGACAGTCCCAGGATGTCGGCCGCCTGTTTGGCCTGTTGCAGACGTATTTCAGGGATGCTGGCGTGCAGTTCGGTCAGGCGGACCTGTCCGGTGGTGCTGTCCTCCAGCCGGTCCAGAAGTTGCCGCATGATATCCATGGATTCGGGCACGATACCGCTGGCGATCCCCGAATGGGCGGCCTCTTTGAGGGTGCGCACGGTGACGGTACAGCCCTGCATGCCGCGCAGGGAGGTGGTGGACCAGAGTCTGTCATAGTCCCCGGTGCCAGAATCCAGGGCGATGACCAGATCGGGATGACCGATAATATCCGCATATTTTTCAAGGTACGGCGGCAGATCGGGAGAGCCGCTCTCCTCGGAGAATTCGATCAGGATCACCAGCCGGGTGTGTCTGAGCCCCTGCCGTCTCATTGCCTTGATTGCCGCCACGGCGGCAAACATCGCATACCCATCGTCGGCGCCGCCGCGGCCATACAGTTTCTGGTCCTCGATGACGGGTTTCCAGGGGCCGTAGCCTTGCCGCCAGCCTTCCATCTCCGGCTGTTTGTCCAGATGGCCATAGAGCAGGGCGGTGCGTTCCGAGTCCCCGGGGATCTCCACCAGAATCAGGGGAGTGAGACCAGGCAGTTCGAGATCGTGAACCCGCCAGTCGGATTCAGCCTGCCGGCGCAACCAATCGATGGCCAGCTGCCTGGCGCTTTCCATGTGGCCATGGGTGTGCCAGTCAGGATCGAAATCTACCGAGACATTCGGGATTTCGATGTATTGGATCAGAGTGGGTAGAATCTCCTCATCCCAGAAGCCGGTACAATCATCCAGAAGCGGGTTTGTCATGGTCGTCTCGAATCGCGTCACAGAGATGGGTAGTTTACCCGATCGGGATTGAAGCTGCGGACGAAGCATCGACACGAGGAAGCAATCATGGGCCCGAATACGGAAATGGTTGACGCGCCAAGCCAAACCCGGTATTCAAGGGTACGAAATTCATTTCATAACATGAAGAAAATAGGGGAGGATTCATGCAATACCTGCTATACCTGTTGCCGCCACTGTTGGGGGCATTCGGCCTGTATGCCGCATACAGGATCTATCAAATCGTCAAGGAGACGCCCGCTGGCAAGGGCAAGATTGCCGAGATCGCCGAACAGATCCATCTGGGGGCGATGGTGTTCATCCGCCGTGAATACCAGATTCTGGGGATCTTTGTGGCGGTGCTGCTGTTGCTGTTGTGGAAGTTTCTCGGCTGGCAGACCGCGTTGTGTTTTCTGGTGGGTGCCACGGCATCGGCCACTGCCGGTTACATCGGCATGAACACTGCCACCCGTGCCAATGTGCGCACCACAGTGGCAGCTAACGACGGCGATGCGGCCAAGGCCCTGGAGATCGCTTTCTTCGGTGGTTCGATCATGGGGCTGGCAGTGGCTTCCCTGGGATTGTTAGGGCTGGGCCTGATGTATCTGTTCTTCGGTGATGATCCGGAAACCGCTCACGCGCTACACGGTTTCGGCATGGGGGCCTCGGTGGTGGCGTTGTTCTCTCGAGTCGGTGGTGGGATCTACACCAAGAGTGCCGATGTCGGCGCTGATCTGGTGGGTAAGGTGGAAGCGGGGATTCCCGAGGACGATCCCCGAAATCCCGGAGTGATCGCCGACAACGTGGGCGACAACGTGGGCGACGTGGCCGGCATGGGGTCGGATATCTTTGAATCCTATTGCGGCGCTATGATCGCCACCATCGCCATGGCCTCCACCATGGCTGCCGAAACCATTGCACCCGTGGGTTCGCGGGGCGCTTTGATGTTCCTGCCTCTGGCGCTGGCCTCGGTGGGCCTGTTGTCTTCCATCGCCGGTATCTATCTGGTCAAGCGCTCGTCCGGCAAGCCTGCGGACGTGGCCCTTAGAATCGGCACCATGGGGGCTGCAGGTATTTTCATTATCCTGGCATTCCTGGTGATTCTGATCGCTGGGATCAGTCTCAAGGCTTTGTTGGCGATCTCGGCTGGTACCATGGGCGGGATCATCATTGGTCTGGTGACCGAATACTACACCGGCGGCAAGCCGGTGGAGAAGATCGCCCGGTCCGGTGAGACCGGTCCTGCGACGGTGATGATCTCCGGCCTGGCCACCGGAATGCAGTCTGTAGTCGTGCCCATACTTACCATCAGCGCCATCATCTTCCTGGCTGACAATCTGGTGGGGTTGTATGGAGTGGGCATCGCTGCCGTGGGAATGCTGGCGACGGTGGGGATCACCATGGCCATCGACGCTTATGGGCCGGTGGCCGACAACGCTGGTGGGATTGCCGAGATGGGCGGTCTGGGCGAAAACACCCGTAAGATCACCGATTCCCTTGATGAATTGGGCAATACCACCGCCGCTATCGGCAAGGGTTTCGCCATCGGTGCGGCAGCCCTGGCGGCTTTGGCGATCATTACCGCCTATGGGGAGACCGTTGCCAGCCAGATGCCGGAGTTCACTCTCAATCTGGGTGATGCCCACGTGCTCGCAGGGCTCTTCATCGGTGGTACCATTCCATTGTTGATCGCCTCGGTAACCATGACCGCGGTAGGCGACGCGGCCTTCGAGATGATTCAGGAGATCCGACGTCAGTTCAAGGAAATCCCTGGGCTGCTGGAAGGCAAGGCCGATCCCGATACCACCCGTTGCGTGGATATCGCCACCAAGGCGGCACTGAAGAAGATGGTGCTGCCGGGCGTGATCGCCGTCGCGGCGCCGGTGATCGTCGGTTTCTGGCTGGGTCCCCAGGCCCTGGGTGGCATGCTCGGTGGCGCATTGCTTGGCTGTGTGCTGATGGCACTGATGATGGCCAACGCCGGGGGTGCCTGGGACAACGCCAAGAAATACGTCGAAAAAGGCAATCTGGGCGGTAAGGGCTCGGACGTCCACAAAGCAGCAGTGGTGGGGGACACCGTCGGGGATCCGTTCAAGGACACCTCGGGACCGGCCATGAACATTCTCATCAACGTCATGGCCATCGTCAGTCTGGTGATCGCGCCACTATTGGTCTGATCAGCCCAGCACCCGGGTAAGCCCATCGACGATAAATTGCATCGCGATCACCGACAATAGCAAACCGGAGAGGCGGGTGACGACACCGATCCCGCCGACTCCCAGCAGTCGGTGCAGCCAGCGGCCGCTGTAGAAAGTCAGGAAGATGATTCCGCAGGTAACCACGATCACCCCGGCCAGCAGCCAGAAGGGAATCTGGCGCAAAGGATCCTGTTGCCATACCAGGACAGCGGTGATGGCACCCGGACCCGCCATCAGAGGGGTGGCGAGAGGTACCAGGGCGACATTATCCTTCTGAAGGCTCTCTTCCTCTTCGGCAGGTGAGCTTTTGAGGTTGGGTGGAGGGATCAGGTTGAGCATCTGCAGTGCGTAGATGAAGAAAATCACTCCTCCTGCCAGTTGGAAGGCAGGGACGGTGATGCCAAAAAAACGCAGGATGGAGTCACCTGTCAACGCAAAAAACAACAGAATGACTGCTGCAGTGCTGCAGGCGACAGCGGCGATATAAACCTGGCGCCGTGGAGTGTGACTGGAAGTCAGGCTGATGAACATCGGCAGGTTGCCTACCGGATCCATGATGATGAGCAGGGGAATAAACAACTCAAGAAATTCCCCTATGATCGTCACGGCACTAACTCAGTGACAGGGTCCTGACAGGGCATTGGGTTTTCACCTTCTGGTGAGAGGTCAGGACAACCAGTCCACCCTTTCTGAGGTGTCCATCCAGGAGGGTCTGAACCCATGCGATGCCATGAACGTCGAGAGAAGTGAAGGGTTCGTCCAGAATCCACAGACTCGCTTGTTGAAGCAGCAGTCTGGCCAGGGCGATTCGTTGCCTTTGGCCGGCAGACAGGGTCCGCGCAGGGACTTCCATGTGTGTATCCAGGTTGGCATCGGCGAGGATTTGCTCCAGATCTGTACCTTCATGGGTCCGGTGCAACCGGGTCACCAACCGCAGGTTTTCGAGTGGGGTCAATTCTCCCTTGATCCCTGGATGATGACCCAAATAGGCCAGTTGTTCCAGAAACTCATGATGCACCTTTCGAATTGGGCGGCTGTTCCAGAGAATCTCACCTTCCTCTGGTTGCCCCAGGCCGCACAGGATTCTGAGCAGACTGGTTTTGCCGCAGCCGTTGGGACCCTCGATGTGGAGCAGTTCCCCCGGCTTGAGTTCGAAGCTCAGACTGCGAAACAGCAATCGATCTCCACGGACACATTCAAGCTCGGCTACTTGCAGGACGGGCGTGTCAGCCATAAAAAAACCTATAATAAACTTTATTTGATATATTCCTGATCATTTTATACAGGGTTAATCCGAA
>CAYUPV010000119.1:0-8616 GCA_964445885.1 uncultured Methylococcales bacterium | reverse complement strand
CAGGTTATAGAAATCCATCTTCTGCTTGGGCTGACGATAAGCAGTGCCGCGGGAGGTCACCGAGCCGTAGGGCTCAACCGCAATCGGTCCAAGCCCCAACTCGTCAGCCCCGGGATACCAGGTGTCGATGGTGCGCAGGGCATTGCCGATTTTCTGGCTGTGCAGGGCGGCGGTTCCCTCGACATCGTAGAGGGTCTTGCTTTTTTTGCCCCTCTGGTTGTTGCCTTGATCGAGGATCAGTTCCTGGGAGGGATACACTTCCTGACCGGCTCCCATGCGGGCAAAGGCGGTTACTTCCAGGAATACCGGTGCTTCACCATGGAGCCCCTGCTCAATGGTCGATGCCAATGCATTCATATCGTCATTGATGCTCCCCTGAACATCAAAATCACGCAGAGACAAAGCCAGGGCATCGAAGGTCCAGGTGTTCAATGTCTCTCCCTGGCTGACCCGCCGCACCACCACATCCACCGATTCGGCACTGATGCGGTTGCGCCACAAAAAACGTCCGTTGGCCAGATTGTGGGCATAACGGAGGGTCAGTTTGCCAAACCCGTTAAATTCCACGTAGCCGGCCACGGTTTCCTCCAGCGCCTTCTGGTATTCAGCGTCGTTGCAGGCGGAAGGCCGGCCGGCACCCCCCAGTACACGCAGGGTGAAATGGACCTTGAGGGTGTCGGCGTCCGGCGGCAGGGTGGCCACATCCACCCGCTGAAGGTTGGGAGTCTGGATGGAAGCGTCCAGTTTGGCCGGATCCTGGTCTTTGGTCTTGCGACGGTTGGAACTGGTGCCGCGAACCGATTTCTCCCGCAGGGTTACCGGACGCCAACCTTCAGTTGAGTCCCGCGCCTCCCAGTTCCCGGCATGGAACAGGCCGTCGGATGGGTCGAGCTTGCGCTCGAAGGCCAGGACGGATGCGGTTTTCAGATCAGTCTTCTTCGCCATGGAAATCCTCCTCGTGGGGTTGTGCGTAAGGGTTTCGACAGAGATACAGGCCTGCTGCCTGGTCAGCTTCCGGCCGCCAGAGCAGTTGATGGAGCCTGGTCAACCGGTGGGGGCTGAGCCACTGGCCGATGGTGTACAGACTTTCGACAAAGCGGAAGGGGGTTTCGGAATCGCGGGTATTGGCCACTTCACCCGGCCCGTGCAGGGGCGATAGGGCCCCGTAGCCCACGGGCAACGGAACGAGCCAGCCCGGCCGCAGGCGCACCTGCCAATGGGTTTCCCCCGTCTCTTCGTCCACCTCCGGTACTCGGTGCAGTGCCAGCAGGTCCAGGAAGGCCTCCAGAGGACTGGTCTCCGGCTGCTCCTGGCGCAAGTCGTTCAAATGTTCCAGCAACAGGTCCTCCCTTTCCACCAGGGTGAAGCCTGGCAGCAAACGATAACGCAGTTTACGGAACTTATTGCGTTGTTCTTCCGCAAACTCCGGCCACTCGATCACTTCGGGCAGTTGGCCCCCGAACCGGATGCCACCTCCCGCCAGACGCATCGAGCCCAAGACTTCCGAAAGCCGTTCGGCAAGGTCGTCCCGTTCGTCCTCGTCCAGTTCGGTCAGCACCTCGATCAACAGGCTCACCTCCAGGTGGGCACGCCCTTCTTCGATTAAAGCCGCCGCCTCGTCCTTGAATTTCTTCCATCCAGCGATGTAGGGATGACGGGACAGGCGGAAATTTTGTTCGAAGCGTCCCGGCGGTTGGTACACCTGGGGAGCGAAATGGTGACAGACGATGCCGACTCCACCCAGACTGACATCTTCGAGGCGGCGTTCCAGGGCGTGGGCGAAGCCGGTGAAGGCGGTGGGCGACGGGAATCCCCAGCTCAGGTGGCCGGAGACGGCGTTGGCGTTGTGCACCTGGAGATGCGGTAGCAGGATGAGAGCGCAGGTCTCGGTCATGATTCCATTTCCTCCAGGGATCCCTGTAACTGGGCTTCGAATTCCCGCCGCCAGGCCCGGTATTCGACATCGCCCACCGGCAGGCGGAAACGGCGTAACCGTTCGTTGAGCCAAGCACCGAAAGCCTCGGCCACGGCCCGGGACCAGTCTTCCGGGGCGTGCCGGGCGGTAAATTCAGGATCGGCGCGGCCCGTGTCGAGCCACAGCCGCTGCGCCTCGGGCAGGTGGCAAGCGGGATCGGCGCTCCAGCCCGGTGGTTGCTGGCGGATGATCGCGGCATACTGGAGCAGCTCGTCGATGATGGCCTCCACCCGCCGGGCGCGGCCGTTGCGGATGCTCACGTTGTTCCAATCCCTCACCCGGGTCAGGAACCGGCCCAGCTCCTGAATGTGTTCACGCACCCGGCGTATCCGTCCGAAACGCTCGAACACACTTTTCACCTTGAGCGGTGTAACGGCCTCGTGACGCTGCCAGGTGGGTGGCATGGAGGGTAACAGCCATACCTCGCCACGGCGTTCGGAATTGAGCTGGCTGATGTTCTGGGGCTTGGTGCTACCGAACTTCTGCACCGTCAAACGGGGCCAGTCGCGATAGCCGTGCGGATGGGGCCTGTCCTCCCTGCGGGCCTGGCGGGCAATTTTGGCCGCCTCGGAAAAGCGGTCTTGCTTAAGAATCTCCCAGACCCGGTGCACCAGGGTACTGGCGAACAGGGGTTGCAACAGATGGTAACGGCCTTCGCCCAGCGGCCAGTAGATCTGTTTGGCCAGCTTGTGGGAGGCCGGACCGCCTTTCGGTTCGACGATGGCGGCAAAGGCTTCGACCCATTCGCGTTTCTCTTCGTCGCTGCCGGGCAAGGCTGTCAGCAAGGCGGGGTCGCGATCGGCGGCCCGCTGCCACAGCGATCTGCCCGCTATCGTCAGACTCAGGAACTTGAACACGTCGAGTGCCGCCGCATTGCCCACCACATCTGGTTTGCCTCGTCCCTGGAGGGAATGGGTGCCAATCATGGTTTCACCCGCCGCTGGATTGCCTTCGCTGCGGAGACTGGTGCCGCGGGCATCGGGATGGGTGTACTTGAGAGCGTGTGTTACCAGCTGAATCTGCCTCGCCCGGCGGGCGGCGTCGGCGATCCAGACATGGGGTTGATAAGCCTCGCTCAACTGGCGGCTCTTTTCCTCGTCTTTGGTCTTCTCCAGCTTAGACTGTAAACGTTCGGCGATAAAGCCTTCGATCATTTGGCGCAGCAGGGTAATTTCTGTCGAGTTTTCCATAGTAGGCACGCCTTAATCTTGTGATTTGTTACACTCTGTCACAGTGGCGCTTCAAAGCATAAACCACCCGCATCCAAGATCACTCCACTTTTCGACTGAATCCCAGCGCCGGATGGTATGTCCACCCTGCTTCGTTCCCTGCCGACAGCTCAACCACTGCAAACTGGCGGGCACAAGCTTCCGGTTCCATTTCCATATTTTCGGCCAGTTGTTCCAGCAACACCCGATCATCCAGATCGTCCCACCAGCCAATACGAGGACCGGCTTCGACCTCCAGACGTTCCAATAACTCATCCACCACTATTGCGTCGCCATTATCATCCAGATAAGAAAAATGAAGCTCGCCATCGTCGTCCGGCAGCAACAAGTAGGGTTCGGTGGGACTGCCGGCCCGGAAGCGCTCCAGTGCCTGAAGAATACCACTTAGGTGAACATGGGTGCGCCACCATAATGTGACCGGCCGCTTTTTATTCTCTATACCCAGCATCAGGTCGCGCAAAACGGTGTGTTCCAAATCCGCCAAGTTGATCCGAGGCTCCAGAGGCTGATGTTCGCGAATTCGAGGAGTAGCATCAAGGCGTGTCAGCTGTTCATGCCGAAGTAACTCCCGTAAATCATGGCTGTCAAGAGCAAAGTCGCGGCTTTCGTACCCAGGGCGGGTATAGGCAATTTTTCGACCTTCAAGGTGCTTGAGATTAGTGGACAACAGATGAATATTGACCTTTTGGCATTCGCCAGGCCGATGCCGTCGGACACGTCCGGCCAGCTGAATGATGGAGCGTATGGAGGAAGGCTCGACAATAGCCCAGTCGTAGTCGTGGTCCCGCCCCACCTCGGCCACCGGAGTGGCCAGCACCACGAAGATCTGCTCCCGCTCGGGGTAACGGTCCAACCAGTCACGCATCTCCTTGTCCTCGTACAGGGACTCTGGTCGATGGCGCTTGAGCAGGCGGTCGAGCCGGGCCTCGATGTGGGATCGCAGAAACAGGGGAAACTGGGAATGATAGACACACAGGTGGAGCCGAACGTTTTCCGGTATTGCCTTGACTATAAGGGATCGGACGGTAGTGACTAGAGGGTCGATGTTGGCCATGCGCACCAGGCCGATACTGACCCCTTTCCTACTGGCAGGATCAACCTGCCTATGATGGTCATGAAGTTCAAGGATCTGATCTCGCAGCAGCTTGGCCAACAACGTGCAAAGCTGGCGTCGCATCTCGCTCCGATCCTGACTTTCCAATTGGATTTCCAGTGGCTTGACGAGTGCTTTGTGCCGTTGAGGTTGGGCGCTCAATTTTTTGATGCGCTTGTTCACAAAAGCCTCGTGGGCCACAAGAAAATCCTCGGAATCGGCATGATCGGAGGCGGTGGCTCCAAATTCGTCGAACCAGGCACAGCAAACGTTTAGAGGCAGACCCGGCTCCCCCCGGCTGGCCTGAAACGCTTCCCGGCCCCGCAGGTAGGCCTGGAACAGGCCCTGCACCAGCGCCGGAGGCAGGGTGGCCGAGGACAGCAGCACCCGGCTGCCCAGCATCCCGGCCCAGTGCACCAAGCGGGTGACGGCGGGCAGGTCATTGACATCGAAATCGTCCACCTCGTCCAGCACTAAGTCAGCGGTCAACAGCCGCAGCATGGGGAGGATCTGATGCCCGCCGCGGATGCCCTCGGTGGCCGGCACCAGATGATCGACGGTACAGACCACGATGGGCGCCTGGAGCAGCGCCCGTGGCTGGTTCCTGAGCCAGCGATTGAGAGGACCATCCTCAAGACTGCCCTCGAAGTGGACGAAGGTCTCCTCAAGAAGTAGTTCGGCCGCCGACTCACTGCCAGGTACCCGACTGGTCTGGACCTTTCGGGACTCGTGCAACTCACGCACGGCACCACCACCCACCAGCACCGCCAAATCCTCTTCTCCCAACCTCAGCCGCTCACGGTAGGCATCTCCAGTCTGCAGAGTGAGGATGCGTAGCCCCAGGGCCACGGTGAAACGCGCCCCCAACCTTGGTTCGGCCAATGCATAAAGAACCCGACCGTTAGCGAGGGTCTTGCCACAGCCAGTGGAGGCCATGTTGACGCCGAAAAACCCCTGGCGGGCCACCCGTTGACGCAGACTCTCGGCCAAATCGAAGGCACGGTTCTGCCACAGGAAAGGGGCATCCTTGGTGCGACGGCGGAATCCCCGGTGGCGAGCAATGCTCGGTAATTGCCATTGCAGACGCGGGAGCATCCATACGATGCGCGAAGCGTTCACCTCCACACCAATCAGGTGTTCGTCTAACCGTTGTTTGAGCCGGCCCTCTGCATCAGTGTTGGCGTAGAGAGGAAACTCCTGCTCGCCATAGCGGGTGTGGGACGGTTGGCTGGAATAGTAGTGATCGGCCAGCATCAGGGCTAGGCGGGCCAAGTGAGCAACGTAGGGCCGGGCGAGCCAGTTTCCTTTCAGGGCATCTTGGTACTTGAGGATTTCCTTGGCAATACGGGCACTATGGCGCCGCCAGTGGGCGCTGCTCAGAGGCAGACCGTTCTGGAAACGCCAGCAGTCCGCCTTCGCCTGGCTGTCTGCCTCAAGGTTGGCACCGCACCATTCTGCCTTGAAGGCGGTTTCGATACTCTTCAGCGTCCGGGTTCTGGGTAGCCCGTTCGCCTTGAGTTCTGGATCGACTGGCAGACGGTGATGGCTGAGAATCAGCCACCCTACCGTCCGCGCCAGTGACGGAAGATGTTTGAGCGGTGCGCGGACTTTTTCGTCCACACCGTCCCGGATGAGTCGTGTCTCCCAGCAATCCAGAGCGGCATCGGGATCCGCCGCCAAACGCTGGAGTCAGGCCTCATCGTCTTCCGCTTTACCCACCAGGGCGGCGAACAGCCGAAGCGATACCCATTCATGACGGTAGGCATCCTTGCTCCTGCTGTTTCCTTGAAGCTTGGTCTGAAAAGCACTGCTGGCCTTGCCGAAGTCATGGAACAGCGCTGCCATGGCGGCGAGCAACCGAATGATCTCGCCATGGCGCCAGTCGTTCTCATTGAGGGCACGCAGCAGGTCGCGACTGGTAGTATTGGTGGGAGTGGAACCCTGATAATTGAAGCGACGGGCGTCACCCACAACCCACAAAAGCTCACTGCGGCTACGGTGGATCCAGAAACAGGCCACGGCGCTGTTCTTGCGGGCACTTCGGCGCAGCAGTTTGTGGACGGTCTTGAGTCCCTCCCAGGTGATAGGAGTATACCAGCTGCGCTCTCCTCGCCTTTCCGCAAACTGGTCGAGGATGCGGCGGGTCTCGGTAAGGGCATTGCCGCTACACTGGGACACGAAAAGCACATTCATCAGGCATTCCCCAATTTATCGGCAATGCCCTGAAGGATGTCAATCATGAAATCCAGTGACTCGGAAGTGGTGAGTGCTTCGATGCAGGCTTGGCGGAATTCCTGATCTTCGTGCCCGGCCATGGCAGAGCGGAAGGCCTGCGGCAGGATCACCGCATCCTTTATCAGATCGGCGGCATCGAAAACCAGCCCACCACGGCGGGTTTTGCCATGAAGTACCGCCAACCCGTGAGGCAAGCCCAGCACCCAGGTAGCCACCGCTCCCAGACCGTAGGCCAGATAGTTGCCGTGATCAAGGAAGCGATTGGCCGGATCGGTACCGCTGCCCCGCTTTGCACGCGTAAAGTGGCCGTAATTTACCGTAGTAGCCGCCAACCTGAACAGGCGTTTGGTCAGGCGTGCCTCCTCGGTCAGCAGGCAAGTGACGTTGTTGGCTCTTTCCACACCTTGCAGTGAGGACTGCAACAGGTTCTCCAGACTTTCCCCGTCCACCTCGAATCCAGCCTCACCCATGCGACGAACATTCAGCCATGCATCCCGGATACGGCCGATGCGGGCACACTGAATCATCCTGGCCGCCTCCAGTCGCCGGTCATCATCGAACCAGAACCGTACCCAGCGCTGCAGGTATTCGGTGGGACGGTATTCGCTCTGAGGTGCGAGCCACTCTACCGCAATTTCCGCCTCGGAACCGCTAAATAGAGGCGTACCACCACCCCCGCAAAAGCCCACCATCACTCCGGCTTTGGCCAGTTCCCGCATGGCCGCCTGGGTGAGTGAGGTTCCCGTACCGAGCAGCAGTACCGTGGTGTTGGCAATGGGAATGTTCCAATACAGGTGGCGTCGCCCCTCTTCGGTGACGTATTCGACCCGGCCACCATTCACCAAAAGCCTGCAATGCTCCAGGTAGTAGAGATTGGCACGCTTTGAGTGGAGGATGGTCTTGAGGTCGGAGGGTGAGATGTCTTCCATTTTTTTTAGCTCCCATTCATAAACGCCAAGTTATTGAATGGAAAAGGATAAGTTCAGAAACAGAGGGGAAGACTCAGGTGTAACCTGCTATGCTTATCGTTTCAAACCACTGATTCAAAAAAAATCAGAATATACCGAAGCTGGCGATACACAAAAAACGCATTGTCCAGAGAAGTATATTCGAAGTCTACGTCAAGCACGAGATCGGTCATAAACTCAAAGGCATACCGGATTGCTTGGATGCCCATCCGGAATGGTGGATCTGGTGGCCAAAGATGTTCTTCGTGAGGGCGTCAATGTCACGGGAAGAAAGGGTCTGACGGCAGAATCCATGCAGTGTAGTGCGTTGCTCAAACAACACCGCCAACTCAGTTACGAGGAACTGGCGTTTTTTTCCTGCCAGAGTTTTACCCGGCTTCCTGGAGGATGGGTACCGAAAAAAGTGTATTGCAGGCAGCGATCAGTGCGTTCACGAATGTGACCTTGGAACAGACCCACCAGAACATTTTGCACAGTGCCCGGGAGGGAAAGGCGGAGAAGGGTCAGGTGCTTTGTATAGACAATACGGTGACCGAGACAGCCATTCCCCAGTGATCCCGCCTGCGGCGGGTTGTAATGGGATAGTGTTCGGGTGATGGTTCGGCTACTGGAAGGAGCAGAAAATCTGTACCCTCCAGGTTTTCTGCCTACTCAAGGAACATACCAACATCATCAATCATCAAGTGCTCGCGTGACATCCGGTATGGGCACAATCTGAGCAGTGGGCATAGTGGTCTGATCCAGGAGGTGGTCATTGAGGCGGGTAAAATCCGGCCGACTCGGAGCGCCTGATCCCCATGCTCAAGCACTATGGCCAGCCGCTCCGACAGATAGCTGCCGATGGCGGCTATGCCAGCAGCGACAATCTCGATCAAGCCAAAGTCCATGGGGATCCTGGATGCTGCTTTCCAAAAGAAGCGAGGTTTGAAAATCGAGGAAAAGGCCAAAAGCCCCTGGATCTATCTCAAGCTCCGGAACTTCAGTGCAAGCATCGATGCGGGTAACTCCAGTCTGAAACGTGCCTGGGGCTTGCCCGTTGTACCTGGAAGGGTATCGGGCACTTTAACCCAAATTTAACACCCAATTGCCCAAATCCGGCCGATTATTACTCTATCC
>CAYUPV010000118.1:0-8674 GCA_964445885.1 uncultured Methylococcales bacterium | reverse complement strand
TCCTGAAATTCACTGAAGGCTCAGCCATACGCCGCATTGGCCATGAACGCTGGTTACGCAACCTTGCGGTGGCCCTTGGGAACGCGCCCACGAGGACAGATGTCATTGCGGCCCTGGTTGCCCGCCGGGACCATGCTTCCCCGTTGGTCAGGGAACACGTCGGCTGGGCCCTGCAACAACATCAAACATGATTTCCCTGCCCCTGATCATCCGCCCTGGCAAACGGTGAAACACGCTTGATCACATTGTCACCAGCCAATCTGTGGACGATCGCCATCCCCCCATGGCCAAACCAATAAATCCATACCAGGCCACCCAGATTTTCATGGATCTCTCCAAGCCATTCGAAAGCCTCCGGAAGCTCGCCTTCAGGTGGTAACAGGATGAAAATGACAAAACCGACAGCCCCCTGAAACGTCACCAGCATTAACCCCAATCCCTCCACCAGGCCCGGCAGTCCGGGAGTCGGGCCACCCCCAGGCAGCTTCAGCCCCAACACCCCCTTGACATCCCTCCAGACCGCCGTCAGGGCTTCCCCAAACCAAGGAAGCACATGCCGCCAACCTCCATCGTGGCCGGACAGAATCCACAGCCAATGGAGAATCGCAAAACTGAATGCCAGCAAACCAAATAACTCATGGGCCATAAAGGCCCAGGCTTCCAACCCTTCGGCCTCTCCAGGCCCCTCCATCACCAGGCTCAGGAACAACTGGAGGGTGACGGAAACCGCGAGACCCCAATGAAGCCACCGCAGCGTCAGCGACCAGGGTTGAGATGACATAGTGATCCTCCTAAATAAAAATGCCTGTTTTCAGGTCTAAACGAATGAATCAATCCACCGGATTCTAGCATTGGCACCAGGATGCCGCGCGACTGACAGGATGTCTGTGGCAATCTGTATGGGAGGTAAACGATGAAACGCAATACTTTCGATTTCCTTTTTGAAACCAAAGCGGAGGAATGGCGGCTGTTGAGTTTTTTCCAGCGTTTCGAACAGGTGGTCGCGGTGACGATCACCATCGTCATCTCAATGATCGTCGCGCTGGCTTTGCTCGGTCTGATCAAGGAGGTCTTCCGGCTGGTATTGCTGGTTGGGGTGGAGCCGCTTCAACAGCCCTCCTTCAAGGCCCTTTTCGGCATGATCATGACCGTCCTGATTGCGATGGAATTCAGGCATTCCATCATCAAGGTGGCGGGCAGGAAGGAAAGCATCATTCAGGTAAGGACCGTCATCCTGATCGCTATCATGGCCCTGACCAGAAAATTGATCATTCTCGAGCCGGAGCAGGTTTCGCCCGCTTCCCTGAGCGCTCTGGCCGGTTCCGTTCTGGCCCTGGGGGTCGTGTTTTGGCTGATAACGAAACAGAACCATTGGTCAGTCTCTCAAAGTGCTTCCGGCAGATCACGTGGGCGCATGAAACTGAGAAGACGCGCTTTGCCCGCCCCCAGATTCTCCCAGGACACATGCACCTCCAGAAATGCCAGGGAGGCAGTGGGAAATGGTTTTGCCCCGCCGCTGGGAACCGAATCGCATAACCATGCCAGCAAATCCTCCATCCCGGGATTGTGCCCGACCAGCAAGACTCTGCGGAAACATTCGGGACACTCGCGCAACACTGCCAGGAGATCCAACACCCCCGCCTCATAGATACGCCGATCCCATTGAACCTGATGGAGATCGCAACCCAACTCCCGGCACACCCGTTTGACTGTCTGTCGAACTCTCCTCGCCGGGGAGGCGATGACTCTGTCCGGGAACCAGCCCTGATCGGCCATCCAATGCCCGATGCGGGGGGCATCCCGTTTACCCCGCCGATTGAGGGGACGCTCGAAATCCGTCAGGGCATTGGAGGCCCAATCGGATTTGGCGTGTCGTAGCAGCCATAAATACCAACCCTCAGTCATCTTTCCGCTCCTGTTCATCCGCTTCAACCGCCTCGAAACCGGAAACCACTTCCAACAATTCAGCCGTAATCTGTTCCTGGCGAAGCTGGCGATGGGTCAGGGTCAGTCGCTCCAGCCGGGTGACGATGTTTTTTTCTGCCAGTTGCATGGACATCAATCTTTGCCCATGCTCGGCAGCCAAAGATTCTGCACAGGCCCGGTAAAGTGAAATGAAAAGATGCTGGCGTAACAAAGCCGCCATCAACACAGCGGCATCCAGAACGAATACCGGCAGTGAAGGACCGGGCCATTTGCGTCGCGCCAGATGCCGGTAATACCCCGTCTCCAACGGCAGCAGACGCTGCAACAACGGTCGGTAATGTCCCCGGCCACTGGGTTTGTGATGAAACAGATCCACGATTTCCACGCCTTGGTGACCCCAATTCTCGATTTTCTGCAGTATCTGCTGCACCGTGAGAGTGATACCGCTGACAGAGCCCGGGACGAAGAAGCACTCTTCGACCGCCAGCCCGCGTGCCCCCAGCCCCGCATCCGCCCTCCCCCCCACCGCCAACAGACGGGTCGTGCCTTCGTTCCGAAGATGCGAGCTGACATAATCGAGCAGGGTTTCATTGAAACGGCCACACAAGCCATGATCGGAACCGAAAACGATTGCCGCCCGGTCACCAGGCCGCCCCCGGACAGACGGCAGACCCGTCTGCCGGATCACTGTCATCAGACCCAACTCCACCGTGTCCCCATAGTGTTCCAAAGAGGCCACGGCTTTCTCGTATTGGCGAATACTCACCGATGCCATCACCTTCATGGTGCGTACGATGTCCTTAAGTTGACAACTGGCGTCTATCGCCCGTTGCAGGGACTCTAAGGTTTCCATGGCTCAGCACATTTCCTTCTTCACTGCTGCAGCCATTTGTGACAGCGCGTGTTGATCACTTTGGTTGAGTGGCGAGCCTGTTTCGATCCGCCTGGTCACCTCAGGAAGTCGCGGTAATGCCTCCCGCAATCGTCGTTCGGCCGGTCGCACCTCTTCCAGCGGAAGAGAATCGAATAGTCCAAGATTGAGCGCCAGCAGAACCATCACCTGTTGAGCCGGGGTCAACGCATCCCCCTCCTCCTGCTTGAGCAGTTCCCTTACCCGCCTTCCCCGCTCGATGGCCTGTCGGGTCCTGTCATCCAGCCGGGTACCGAAACGAGCGAAAGTCTCGAGTTCCTCGTACTGGGCATAGGCCAGCTTCAGTTGGCCTACGACTTCCCGGTAAGCGGGAAGCTGAGCCCTGCCGCCGACCCGCGACACCGACCTGCCCACATCCACCGCCGGCAGCTCCCCATGCTGGAAGCGCTCAGGCGACAGATACAGCTGGCCATCAGTGATCGAGATCAGATTGGTGGGGATATAGGCAGCCAGATTTTGCGCCTGGGTCTCTGCAATCGGTAACGCTGTCAGACTTCCCCCGCCTTTCTCCCGGCTCAGATGAGTGGCGCGTTCGAGCAGGCGTGAATGGATATAGAAGACATCCCCCGGATAAGCCTCCCTTCCCGGTGGACGCCGCAACAGCAGGGACAACTCCCGATAGGCATCGGCGTGATGAGAGAGGTCGTCATATACCACCAGCACATCACGCCCCTGGGCCATGAACCACTCCCCCAGCGTGGTGGCCGCATAGGGTGCGATGAATTGAAGACCGGCCGGACAATCCCCGGTAGCGCTGACCACCATGCAGTATTTCATCGCATCACGTTCACGCAACCTTTCAATCACTCTCGCCACCGCCTGGGCCCGCTGACCGATGGCACAATAGATACAGATCACCCCCTGATCGTGCTGATTGAGGATCGCATCCACCGCCAGACTCGTCTTTCCCGTCTGTCGATCCCCCAGAATCAACTCACGCTGTCCACGTCCGATGGGAACCAGCGCATCGACCACCTTGATGCCTGTCTGCAGCGGCGTCTCCACCGGTGCCCGGTCCAGAATCTGCGGGGCCTCCCGTTCCACTGGCCAGCGCTCCACTGAGATCACCGGACCTTCCTCGTCCAGCGGTCTGCCCAGAGGATCCACCACCCTTCCCAACAATCCGGAGTCGACTGGAAGGTCGAGGACCCGATGGCAACGGAACACCTTGTCACCCGCCTCAACGCGCTCCTGAGGATCCAGCATCACCGCCCCCACGGAATCGGTATCGAGATTCAGGGCCACGCCAAAAGTGTCACCGGGGAGTCGGAGCACTTCCATTGCCTTGACCCCCGGTAAGCCGGACAATCGCACCACTCCCCCCTCGATCCGCACGATACGGCCCACTTCCACCGGTTTGAGCTCGAACCGATAGGACGACAAGGTCCTGCTGAGCAGTTCTGCGCTTTCTTCCAGCAGAAGATGACGCAATGGCGTCATGAAACGCCCTCTGGAAGCTGTTTGCGCAGAGCCAGCTCGAGTTCGTCCAGATAAGACGCCAGATCCCAGTGCCAGAGGCGGTCACCGGCTTCCAGCACGATGCCACAGATCAGCTCTGGTCTGAGTTCGAAACAGATGGCCATCTCTGGATTGATCCTTTTCAAGGTTCGTTCGATCCGGGCCCTTGCCCCAGGGTCCAGCGGAAAGGTGGTGACTAGTGTGCATTCGGTGGCGGTTGCCAACAGCGCACGTCTGTCCTGGGGAATCTCAGCCACCTTTTCCAACCATCGGTCGAGGATACAGTCTTCCAGAGACCTGCCGGCAAGATCTTTAAACGCCCTCCGTCCCAGTTCCACCAGTTGTTCGGCCAGCAGGGTCTTGAGTTCCTGCAGCAGGCCGGCCTGCTCACGGGCCAGATCCTGCTGCCATTCCAGGCGTTTCTGCTCCACCTCCAGCCTGGCCTTTTCCAGCAGCGCCTGGCGTTCACTCTCGGCCTCGCGTTTAGCCCGTTCCAACAGCTGCTGTCGTTCACCCTCGAATGCCTCCAGCTTGCTCCGATAGGTGGTGATCAGTTGTTCCCCCCGGAACTTGAGCTGCCTGGCCTGCTCGAGTTGGTTTTCGATATAGCGTTGTCTCGCTTCCATGGTGGAGACGATGGGACGATAGAGCAACCGCTTGAGCAAGGCGATCAGAATCAGGAAGTTGACGATCTGGGCAGCGACCGTGAGCCAGTCCACCTGCACCGTCAGCCTCCGGCGGCGATGAAATGATCCCAGTATGGATTGGCGAACAGTACGATCATGCTGATGACAAAACAGTAGATGGCCGTCGACTCCACCATCGCCAGCCCGACGAACAGGGTCCGGGTAATGGTATTGGTTTCATCCGGCTGCTGGGCAATGGCCGCCAGCGCCTGAGCCACTGCCCTTCCCTCACCCAGGGCGGGGCCAATGGCGCCCAGCCCCATCGTGAGCCCGGCGGTAAAGATCGACACGGCGGCGATCAGGGTTTCGGCACTCATCAAGATTCCTCCATTAGCTGTTTGGCCATTCTTTCCTTTTGCGCAGCGCTGGCCGAAGCGATATAGACCAAAGCCAGCACCGCGAAGATATAGGCCTGAATGAACCCGGTCAACAACCCCAGCAGCTGCATCACGATGGGAAAGAAAAACGGAACAAGCGTGATCAATACCGCACCAATGACCGCACCACTCATGATATTGCCATAGAGCCGGACCGCCAGTGCCAGGGTGCGGGAGAATTCCCCGATGACATTGAATGGCAGCATCAGCGGCGTCGGTTCAAGGTATTGTCTGAGATAATTTTTCAGCCCCACTTCATGGATCCCATACAGTGGAACGGCGATGAACACACACAGCGCCAGGGCGGTGGTGGTGGACAAAGAGGCGGTCGGAGGATGGAATCCGGGCACCATGGCCAGCAGATTGGACAGCGCGATGAACAGAAACAAGGTTCCCACGAACCACAGATACTTGTCAGGGTCCTGGTGAGTCACCTCGCGAATCTGACCACGGATCACACTGACCAGGGCTTCGAGAAAATTCTGCCAGCGTCCTGGACGCACCACCACGGACATCCGCCTCGTCGCCAGCCACGAACCCAGCACCAGCAGCGCCATGACGATCCAGGTGAATACCAGCGTCGCGGTCAGCCGGACACCCTCCGACGCCCAGTAAACGATGAGATCAGGATTGAATTGCATGGTCATCCCCCATGGTTCTCACCAATACCAGACGAACCAACAGAAAGCCAAGGACTGCCGCCACCAGCCGCCGCCAATCCCCGGCGGTCAACAGGGCCAGTCCAGCCACCGCCACGCCGATGCGCAGGACGAAACTGGCCAGCATCCAAAGGGCCGGGTGGCTGACACGTGGCAGACGGCATACCGTCCACCAGAGACCGCCATAGAAAATCAGCCCAAGAATGACCCCGGCCATAACTACAGTCGTCCACACCCATACTTCATTCATGCCGACTTTCCCGCTTGATCCATTGCCAGGCGTGGTAGCAACCGAGCGCCACCCCCAGGAACAGAAAGGTCAGGGTCCATGACGGTGGCCCTGGGAATTTCCGGTCCAACCACCAGCCCAGGGCGATTCCCAGCAAGGTGGGAACCGCCACTGACCACCCCACTAACCCGAACATCCCCAGCCCGAACAAAAGGCTGCGCCGTTGTTCGCGTTGGGCCTTCAGGTGGCGCTGAACACGCTTTTCCACTGCTTTGGGTAGCAGTTCCTGCGCTCCAGGAGGGCCCTGATGTGGGTCATCGCTCATTTGAGCACCTCACTGAGTCGACCGTAACGTCGCAGGATACCCGCTTCCAAACGCGCCAGGGCACTGCGGGTCGCGCGTTCGGATTCATCGAGCTGGCGGATCTCCGTTTCAAGTTTGTCCTTCAGGATCTCCAATTGATCACCACGCACTGCCTTGTAGGTGGAGACCCTCACCTCCCTGCCACACTTTACCAGGATACCCTCGTCCACCGCCACGTACCAGAAACGCCCGCTGCTTTCGACATAGGTCAATACCCCTGGCACCAGAACGGTGACAAAATCCACATGGCGCGGCTCCAGACAGAAATGGCCGTTTTCGGCTTCGGCCAGCACTTTGACGGCCTTAGCCTCGACAAACACTTCATTGGGCAACAGTATCCTCAACAGCATGCCTGGCTTCCTCTATGGTCCCAATCATGTACAGAGCCTGTTCCGGAACGTC
Organism: uncultured Methylococcales bacterium; assembly: GCA_964445885.1. Lineage (GTDB taxonomy): Bacteria > Pseudomonadota > Gammaproteobacteria > Methylococcales > Methylothermaceae > Methylohalobius. Next base: position 1,642 of record CAYUPV010000118.1, on the reverse strand, counting down.
CCTGAACTCATCGCCCAGGATCCTCTCGCAACCTTCGAGCGTCTCATCGATACTGACCATCGCCCCTTTGCAGCCGGTGAAGTGCTCGGTAGTAAAGAACGGCTGGGTCAGAAAACGTTCGAGGCGGCGGGCCCGGTTCACCGTCAGACGATCGGCCTCCGACAGTTCCTCGAGACCGAGCATGGCAATGATGTCCTGTAGCTCCTGGTACTCAGCCAACACCCGCCGTACCTCCCTGGCAATGCGGTAATGACGGCTACCCACCCAATGGGGATGGAGCAGCTTGGATTGCGACTGTAACGGATCTACCGCGGGATAGAATCCCTGTGCGGCACGCTGACGTGACAGTACCACCGATGCAGACAGATGGCTGAAGGTGGCCGCTGCAGCCGGATCGGTAAAATCATCGGCGGGAACATAGACCGCCTGAATGGATGTCATACTGCCATAGACGGTAGTGCAGATCCTTTCCTCCAACTCCGCCAATTCGGTGGCCAGGGTCGGTTGATAACCCACCCGCGAGGGAATGCGACCCATCATTCCCGATATCTCGGTTCCAGCCTGGATGAAGCGGAAGATGTTATCTATCAGCAACAGAACGTCCTGTCGGCAATCGTCACGAAAGTATTCTGCAATCGACAGGGCACTGTGTCCCACTCGAAACCGTACCCCAGGCGGCTCATTCATCTGCCCGAACACCAACACCGTGTTTTTGAGAACGCCGGCTTTCTCCATGGTGCGATGCAATTCTTCGGCTTCGCGGCAACGTTCCCCAATGCCGCAGAAAATACTCACCCCCCGGTACTGTCCCATCATATTATGGATCAGTTCGGTGATCACCACCGTCTTGCCCACGCCCGCGCCCCCAAAGAGACCAGCAGTTCCCCCCCGCTCAAGCGGTACCAGCAGGTCGATCAACTTGATGCCGGTGATAAAGAGTTCAGGCGCCACTTTACGTCGAGCCAAAGACACGGCGGGGTGATGAATGGATCGCTTTTCCACCCCCTCAACCGGTCCAAGCCTGTCGAGAGGCTGGCCGAATACGTTGAGCATCCTCCCCAACACCCCAGCTCCCACAGGCACCTGAACCGGAACACCGGTGTCAGCCACCTTGGCACCGCGCTCCAGCCCCTGGGTATCGGTGAAAGCAATACAACGACAGGTGGTACGATTCAGATGAGTCGCGACTTCCAGGATGAACCGATCATCACTACCAGCCACCAGGCATTGATTCAGAGGGGGGACGCCAATGGAAAATCGGACATCCACGACACTGCCACGCACCGCAATCACCCTTCCATCGCCTGTCATAGGTTCGTCACTTCTCACCTGTCCCCTTAGGTTAAAATGCTTTTTTCACAATAACACCCATGAAACCCTGTTTCACCAGAAGATGAAAGAACCCCGGCACCCACCCAAACTTTCACGGTAACGTTCATGAAATCTTTTTTCACCCAAGAGCATGAAAGTCGAAAGCAGGAGGCAGGGACTTGTTTGAAGGGCGTCCCCGGCCCGGACGGCCGGGGTCCGAGCCCCCATGGACGGGTTCACGGCGTCCCTGAAAACAAGTCCCTGCCTCCTGCCCCAAGGTATCTTTCACGGTAACGCTCATGAAACCCTTTTTCACCCCGATGCATGAAAG
>CAYUPV010000117.1:0-8708 GCA_964445885.1 uncultured Methylococcales bacterium | reverse complement strand
GTTCTAGTGGGTGTAAAGCGCGTTATTGATTACAACGTCAAGGTACGCGTAAAGAGTGATCAAAGCGGAGTTGATCTGAACAACGTCAAGATGGGAATGAACCCCTTCTGCGAGATCGCGGTTGAAGAAGCGGTCAGGCTAAAGGAGAAAGGCGTAGCCAAAGAGGTTGTTGTCGTATCCGTGGGACCCAAGGCCTGCCAGGAGCAGATCCGCACCGCCATGGCGCTGGGTGCCGATCGTGGTATCCAGATCGAAACCGACGAGGAGCTGGAATCTCTGGCCGTGGCCAGGTTGCTGGCCAAGGTGGTTGAAGAGGAACAACCCGGCCTGGTAATCCTTGGCAAGCAGTCGATCGACTCCGACAACAACCAAACCGGCCAGATGCTGGGTGCGCTCACCGGCATGCCTCAGGGTACCTTCGCATCTGAGGTAACCATGGGTGAAGGCAAGGTCGAGGTGACCCGTGAAATCGACGGCGGCCTGCAGACCTTGTCATTGAACCTGCCAGCCATCGTTACCACCGATCTGCGTCTGAACGAACCCCGTTACGCTTCTCTGCCCAACATCATGAAGGCCAAGCGCAAGCCGCTGGAGATCAAGACGCCTGCCGATTACGGCGTTGATACCACGCCCCGCCTGAAGACCCTGAAGGTCGAGCCGCCGGCCGAGCGTGAAGCCGGCGTAATCGTCGGTAGTGTGGATGAACTGGTTGAAAAGCTGAAAAACGAGGCGAAGGTGATCTGACATGCGCATCCTGGTAATTGCAGAACACGATAATGCGACCCTGAAGGGTGCAACCCTGAACACCGTAACCGCCGCCACTCGGCTGGGTGGCGATATCGATCTGCTGGTTGCCGGTGAAAACTGTGGCGCGGCTGCCGAGGCCGCGGCCAGGGTCAGTGGTGTCAGCAAGGTGCTGGTTGCGGACAATGCCGCCTACGCCCATCAGCTGGCCGAAAATCTGGGCGCGCTGGTTAGCGAGCTGGCTCCCGGTTACAGCCATGTGCTGGCGCCTGCCACCACCACCGGCAAGAATTTCATGCCCCGTGTGGCGGCTGCCCTGGATGTGGCGCAGATCTCCGATATCATCGCAGTGGAAAGCGCCGATACTTTCAAGCGCCCGATCTACGCCGGCAACGCCATCGCCACCGTACAGTCCACCGATGCAATCAAGGTGATCACCGTGCGCACCACCGCCTTTGATGCGGCTTGCACCGAGGGTTCTGCCCCTGTCGAGGTTCTGGATAAGCCTATCGATGCCGGCGTTTCCGCCTTCGTCAGAGAGGAGTTGGCACAGTCGGATCGTCCCGAGTTGACCAGCGCCAGGGTGATCATCTCTGGTGGTCGAGGCATGGGTAGCGGCGAGAATTTCAACATGCTGGAAAAGGTCGCTGACAAGCTGGGCGCCGCTGTTGGCGCTTCCCGTGCCGCCGTCGACGCGGGTTTCGTGCCCAACGACATGCAGGTGGGGCAGACCGGTAAGATCGTGGCCCCCGAGCTCTATATTGCCGTGGGTATCTCCGGCGCCATTCAGCATCTGGCAGGGATGAAGGACTCCAGGTTCATCGTCGCCATCAACAAGGATGAAGAGGCACCGATCTTCCAGGTGGCCGATTATGGCCTGGTGGCGGATCTGTTTGACGCCGTTCCAGAGTTGGAACAGAAGCTCTGATTTCCAGTTTGGCATTCAGCTCTTCAGCATCGTTTGGTTGGGAGTGCGACATCCAGCGCGCCTCCACCCTTGAGTTCTCACGGGGGTTCGGCCCAATCGTCGATTGTATGGGTAGCCTGAAACCGTCAATGGAGCCGATCGACCTGTTCACCGCCGTCTGCTCCGCTATGTCCAGGGCCTCCGTCAAGGGCAGCGGCGTGGTGAGCGGTTACCCACACGAATCGGGAAAGAGCCTTTTTCTCCATATCATCGATTGTCAGGAGTATTCCAGTGGAACGCGAAGCGATGGAATTCGATGTGGTTGTGGTCGGCGCCGGTCCTGCGGGGCTTTCGGCCGCCTGCCGCCTGATGCAAATGGCGCAGGAGAACGATCGTCAGCTGATGGTCTGTGTGGTTGAAAAGGGCTCCGAAGTGGGCGCTCACATCCTTTCCGGCGCCGTATTGGAGCCCCGGGCTCTGAATGAGCTGTTCCCCGATTGGCAGGATAAGGGCGCCCCCCTCAACACTCCGGTCGCCTGCGATGAGGTCTACCTGTTTCAGGGGCCGGACAAGGCCAGGCGGCTGCCCCACGGGCTTGTCCCTCAAACCATGCACAACGATGGCAACTACGTGATCAGCCTTGGCAATCTCTGCCGCTGGCTGGCCGTGCAGGCCGAAGCTTTGGGGGTAGAGATTTTCCCCGGTTTTGCTGCTGCCGAAATTCTCTACAACGACGATGGCTCGGTCAAAGGGGTCGTCACCGGTGACATGGGTGTCGGCAAAAACGGCCAGCCCAAGGACAGCTACATGCCGGGTATGGAGCTGCACGCCAAATACACCGTATTTGCCGAGGGATGCCGTGGTCACCTGGGCAAGGAACTGATGGAGAAATTCGGGCTGGACAGGGAGGCCGACCCCCAGCATTACGGCATCGGCATCAAGGAGCTGTGGGATATCGATCCTGCCAGGCACAAGCCGGGTCTGGTGATCCACGGTGCCGGTTGGCCTCTGGAAAAAGAGACCGGCGGTGGCTCCTTCCTCTATCATGCCGAAAACAACCAGGTGGTGGTGGGGCTGATCATCGACCTCAGCTACTCCAACCCCCACCTCAGCCCCTTTGACGAATTTCAGCGCATGAAGCACCACCCGGTGTTCAGGCAGTACCTTGACGGCGGCAAACGTGTCTCCTATGGTGCCCGGGCCATCACCAAGGGCGGCTTGAACGCACTCCCCCGGATGCATTTCCCCGGAGGCGTGCTGGTGGGATGCGACGCCGGCACCCTGAACTTCGCCAAGATCAAGGGCACTCATACCGCCATGAAGAGCGGAATGGTGGCCGCCGAAGTCATCTTCGACGCTTTGCGGGCAGGCGATGAGGCCGGCAGGGATCTGGCTTCCTACGCCGAGGCGTTCAAGGCGTCCTGGGCTTACGACGAGCTCTACCGGTCGCGAAATTTCGGCCCGGCGATGCACAAGTTTGGTACTTTCCTGGGTGGCGCCTTCAACTATATCGACCAAAACTGGTTTAAGGGCAAGCTGCCCTTCACCCTGCGAGACAAAACCGCGGACTACGCGCAGATGAAGCCGGCAGACGCGTGCCCCAGGATCGATTATCCCAGGCCCGATGGCCTGATCAGCTTTGACAAACCATCCTCGGTTTTCCTCTCCAACACCAACCATGAAGAAGACCAACCCTGCCATCTCAAGCTCAAGAACGCCGATGTCCCGCTGGAGCGCAATCTGCCCCTGTACGACGAGCCGGCACAGCGGTACTGCCCGGCGGGGGTCTACGAAGTGATCGAGGACGAAAACGGACTCCGGCTGCAGATCAACAGCCAGAACTGTCTGCACTGCAAGACCTGCGATATCAAGGATCCTTCCCAGAATATCATCTGGTTCACACCGGAAGGGGCTGGTGGCCCCAACTATCCCAATATGTGAAACAGGAGCTGACGTTCAAGACCGCTGTACGTTCTGTCTTGTCGCAAGGAAGGCCTGGATTGTGAAATTTGTCGCTTTCGACAAGCCGCGGTTTTGGCGGTAGTAATCCCGGCTTGCCCGGTGTGTGCCGTTGTGCGGCTGCCGCAGGCTCGTCAATAACCGAGCCTGTGGGTAATCAAGAGATGAGGTCTAGTTGTTTCGAGCGGAAAGGATCCTGTGCGCTCTGGCCAGTACCGGCGCGTCGATCATTTGGCCATCTATCTGGCATACTCCATGACCAGCCAACTCTGCTTTTTTCATTTCCGAAACGACTCTTTCCGCCCACTCAAATTGGGCTTCGCTGTATCCAAATCCACTATTCACAATAGAAACCTGCGCGGGATGGATGCATAAGGCTCCATTGAATCCCATTTTCCTGGCTCTGCTTATCTGCGACCGGAGTTTCTCGAGATCCGAAATCTCACCAATCGAACCGGGAAAACCCAAAGCCGCGATTCCGGCTCTCCGTGCAGCCATGATCATCTCCTGGCAAATCCCCAGCAGAGCCTCTTCACACGGCTCACAGCCGATATCTGCGGAGAAATCTTCCGATCCAATTGCAATGGCAATGAGGCGTCTGGTGGACAGAGATATTTCCTGAAGCGCGCATCCTCCCTCGGCGGATTCAATCATCCCGATCAATTTTGTACTGCCTGGAGTCAGGCCCTGTTTTACCTCCAGGGTGGAAAGAAATGCGTCCAGGGTCTTCATCATGCCGGGGTATTCGACCTTGGGAAGCACAATTGCAGACAACTTGCCCAGATCCAGTATCTCGAGATCCTTGACTAGATTGGATAGATCTCCGTTGACGCGAACGGCAGCGAGTTGATTGTTGCTGTTCAAAATGCCGAGAGCGGAGTTGACCTGCTCCCGGGCTGCTTTTTTTTGTTCTGACGGAATGCTGTCTTCCAGGTCTACAATAATTGCGTCGGCCCCTCGCGTATGAGCCTTGTTCAAAAAATCAGCCCTGTTCGCAGGAATGAACAGAAAACTCCGTGCCTGGCCAATTGCGTTCATGTTCAATTCTCACTCAAGAATTCGGTCGTTTGTGTTCTCGGCCTGATTGCCAGGCCCATTCGAGATTATGCGGATCGCCGGAATCCAATGCTGTCGTGACCATTCCTCAACCTTCGAGCGTGAATCCATCAACGACGCCGTCGGATCCGTTTGCCGCCGTCCTTGGTCTGGGTGCCCTCCGGGAAGGACCGGAGTGACAGGTTCGACGCTGGGCAGTGCCATACCTGATTGCCGGGGGGCGCTCATCATCCCGCGTCATCCTGACAAGGAGCCGGCGGCATGTTGCGCAGTTTCCGCACGATCCGGGAAACAGCCTAAATGTCGGCTGAAGCATCTATTGCACGTTGCTGGTTTGGATCCAAAGCCCATAGCCGTATCGTGTTTCCCTCCTTGCGTCCCCGAATAAGGAATGGGTCAGTATCGAAAAGCGGGCGCAGCGCACGAAATCTGAAATGTTTGACAGGGGTCTCCGGACAGTGCTGACGCGCCAGTTCGAGCAGCAGGGTTGCTGTCAAGGGGCCATGTACGACCAGCCCGGGGTAGCCCTCTTCTGCCACACAGAACTCCCGGTCGTAATGAATGCGATGACCATTGAACGTCAGCGCCGAATAACGGAATAAGAGAACCGAATCCGGAGTGATTTTCTCAGACCAGTCATAGGGCTCCTGATCGGGACTGGATGGCGCCTGGGGCTGTTGTCCAGCTGGCTTTGCGGCTTCGCGATAAACGATGTCCTGCTCTTCGATTACATGGCCGCCCTTGTCGCCTTTTATGTCGTGCCGAACTGTTACGAATGCCAGGTTGCCGCTCTTTCCGGACTTGAAGGAAATATCTTTGATTGTCGAGACGCGCTCAATCGACTCACCAACGACGAGCGGCTGGTCGAAATCGAGCCGGCCGCCAGCCCACATTCTGCGAGGCAGGTCGATTGGAGGTAGAAAAGCGCCTTTTTTGGCGTGGCCGTCATGGCCTACCTCGGACATGGGAACGATCGGATTGAAGTATATCCAGTGCCACCCGGGAGGCAGGATGGCGCCAGCCTCTGCCCGATATTCGCAGTTGAGCGTGGCGGCCAGGGCTGCCATTTTTCGCGGGTCAACCACGTCATGAAGTGATTCTTCTCTGCCAATCCATTCATCAAAATTGTGATTATTCTCCATGAGTCTCGTCCTCAATAGATGCTGCGAATTCTGAAACTACCTTTTCGGTATGTTGGCCAATAGCGGGAACAGGTCCGAAGTCCGGGACGGCGCCATCGATAATGACCGGAGGGGCAACGATATCTGCTTGTCCGGAAGGTGTATCTACATTGATGTAGCGAACCAGAGGATGGTTCACGAGATCTTCCGTATGGTTGACGGAGCCGTATGCTATGGATGACTCACGCAGCTTCCGGGCCATGGACTGTGCAGTGAATCTTGAGAAAATTCTCGAGATTATCTCTTCAAGTTCAGCCCTGTTTTTCACCCGATTGTTGTTCGAATTGAAGCGAGCATCCTCACTTAGCGTTTCATCCTCTAGAATATCCCTGCAAAACACCTTCCATTCCCGTTCGTTCTGTATCGAGATCACAATGGATTTGTTATCGGAGGTGGTGAATTCGCCATAGGGAGCGATAGAGGGATGTTTCAGGCCCGCGCGTTTTGGGCCTTGTCCCGTGTATTTCTGCTGCAGAATGGGAACAGACATCCAGTCAACCGCACAATCAAAGAGAGAAACCTTGACAGAGCTTCCAAGACCCGTCTTGTTTCGCTTCAGCAACGCCTGCTGAATACCTGCCAGGGCATTCATTCCTGCAGCAATGTCTACAAGAGATATGCCGATCCGCCCGTAGCTATCCGGTGCGCCACTTACGGATACCAAGCCACTCTCGGACTGTATCAGCAGGTCATATGCCTTCATGTCCTCGTATGGATTGCCTTCTCCGTACCCTGAGATGTCACAAGTAATCAACCGGGGGTAACGTTTTCTCAGCTCCTCCGAGCCGAAACCTGCACGCTCTGCCGCACCAGGTGCCAGGTTCTGTATGAATACATCGGCCTTTGACAAAAGCGAATTCAGCAACTTTATTCCGTCGGGTGACTTGATATCCAGGACAACCGACTCCTTGCCCCGGTTGATCCAGACGAAATAGGTTGATTCGCCATTGACGGCACTGTCATAACCCCTGGCGAAGTCACCCGTGTCGCGCTCGATCTTGATCACACGAGCGCCAGCATCCGCCAGCCGGCAAGTGCACAATGGTGCAGCGACCGCCTGCTCGAGTGATACAACCAGCAAGCCTTCCAGCGGTTTTTGTTGCAATTCTGAACTCACGGTTTCCCTCATAGGTTCTCTGTTTTGTGTATCCAAGGAAGTGCGGATCAACCCGTTGACGGGCGCGCCAGTGGCGCCGGTCATCGCAAGCAGGTTGCCAGCCTTGCACACAAAGCCACTTTGGGAAGGTGCTCAACTGCCTTCATCTCTGACGAAGTGGGCCAGTGCCTTCCTGCTGAAATCCATGTTGACAATAATGAATAATTAACTGAATGAGGACAAACGACTATAATTACACCTGTCAGTTAACTATAGCTAATCCGAGGGCCTGCGACATGCGCAAGACACCATCCATGCACGGACTTAAGGCTTTTGAGGCGGCGGCACGTCTCATGAGCTTCAAGGCGGCTGCGGATGAACTCTGCGTTACTCCTGCCGCCATCAGCAGCCAGATTCACAAGCTGGAAGCATTATTGGGGGTGAAGCTGTTCAGGCGCCTTAACCGGCGGGTGGAGTTGACTGATGCTGGCGCCAAGTACCTTGTCAGAATGCGCATCATCTTCGACGATATTGAGGAAGCGACCCGGGATATCATGAAGAAGGGGGATGCCGCGGTTATATCGTTTGCGGTACCACCAATGCTGTTGAAAAGCTGGCTGATTCCGCGTTTGCCCGATCTTTATGAGCAACTCCCCGGAGTCAATCTGCGAATTGTAGATACACTGAGATATGTTGATTTTGAAAAGGAGCAGATCGACGTTTCGATCCGGTACGGGTTTGGTGGATGGGAAGGGGTTCACATCGACTACCTCTTCGAGGAAGACATGTGCCCCATTTGCAGCCCTTTGCTACTGGAGGGTGAGAATAAGCTGGAGGGGCCGGAGGATCTCGCCAATTTTCGTCTGATTTATACGGAGCGTCGCCTGGTGCAATGGGATAACTATCTTTCCGCAGGTGGTTATGATCAATTGAATGTTGGTGAAAAACTCTGGTTCCTGAATTCGATTCATACGCTGGACGCGGCGCTCGAAGGACTGGGAGTGGCGTTGATTAACAGAAAATTTGTCGCGGAACAGATTCGAAAGGGGCTGTTGCTGGTCCCATTCGAATGGGATATACAGCTGTCCCGCAGACCCGCTTACTACTTTGTAGCCAATGATCGCGCTTTGCTGAGAGAAGATATTCAGGCATTGCGGCATTGGATACTGAATCTGGCCAAATTTACCGACGAGAAGGTATCCGCGTGACGGTGGAAATGGTCGAGCCCGGTGTGCTCGACAAGTGCAGCCTGCGGGCGATGGGGCTGATCGATTCCTCCCGGCCCGCATCGAGGTGCACGTCTCGCTGTACTGGGTTATCTTCTGACTCCATGAGTGAGCCGATCGACATCACGCTGCCGAAGATGCCCGACTGCTGGGAGAGCTGCGGCAACTGCGCCGGTGAGGCAATCCTGGTGACCGAGGTGCTGGTTGAGCCGGGGGAGTGGGTCTGGTGTGATGATCCGCTGATCATGATCGAGTCCGACAAGACCCTGATCGACATCCCCGCCCCGAAGTCGGGGCGGGTGGTGGAGTTGCTGGTGGAGGAGGGTCAGGAGGTCGAGGTGGGGGATCTGCTGCTGCGGCTCGATCCCGGGGCCAGCCCCCCCTGAGCCCGGCTCAGGCCGGGGTATCCAGACGCTGACGTGCTCGGGCGATGGCCGCCCGGACTTGGTTGGGCGCGGTGCCGCCGATATGGTTGCGGGCGGCCACCGAGCCCTCCAGGGTCAGCACCTCGTAGACATCCCCGTCGATCAGATCCGAGA
>CAYUPV010000116.1:0-8767 GCA_964445885.1 uncultured Methylococcales bacterium | reverse complement strand
GAGGCAGGGGATTCGTCTCTCGGGACGCCGTGAACCCATCCCTGGGGGCTCGGACGCGGCCGTCCAGGCCGCGTACGCCCTCGAGCCGAATCTCCTGCCTCGGCTGAGGGTCTTTCATCTGCCGGGGTGATGCCAGGGGCTTCATGAGCGTTACCGTGAAAGATCGCAAGGGAGATGAAAAGCATCTTTCATCCCTTCTGGGTACAAGTCATTGTATTTCAAGTAAGCTACCATGAAAGTCTCACTCCCTCTCCCGCAAACAGGCAAGAAGGACACAAAATCCAAGACCCCTTCTCCTGGATGGAAAAAAGAGGTAAAAAAGGAATGATCGTTCTCCTTCGCCGTCGATACGGATGCCCCCACCGGCAACATCATATCCAGGCTGTCTATGATATCTTTAACTGTCTCAAAAAACAGGATAAGAACATGGCCGACATTCCATCGAGGCTACGCGGTTTCGTGCTGGAAGAACTGATCTACTGTGAGGATCCGGAAAATTTCACCGATGACGAGGATCTGCTGGCAGCCGGTCTCGACAGCCTCGGCATCATGCGCCTGATCATGTTTGCCGAACGTGAATTCGGCGTGACCCTTCCGGATACCGAAATAGAACCGGATATGGTCAGAAGCCTGAGCGCCCTGACCCGCTGGATCGAATCCCACCAGCAATGAGCGAATTCCTTCCCCTCAATCCCTCCGATCACGTGCTGCTGGTGATGGACCGCGAGATCCGGGCAGCGGGGCTGCCGGGCGCCTGGTGCAGCTTCGCCCTGGAACTGGAAGGCCAACCAGATACAGCGGAGCTGGAGGCCGGACTCAGTGAGCTGGTAAAAGCCTTCCCTGTCTTGAGCGCCCATCTGATCCAGCGCGGCCGCCTGTATGGGTGGCACACCAGCGGGGAGCCGATTCCCTTGATCCAGCATCACTGCCAGGAACACTCTCCCGTATCCGACGCTTGGCAACAGCCAATCCATGAACTGATGCACTGCGCCCCCGATGCCTTCGAAGCGGCTCCCCTGTCCTTCCACCTCATTGCGGGCGAAGAAAGGTCACTGATCCTGGCCCGCTGGCTGCATCCGCTGATGGACGCCGGCGGGATCAAGCGCCTGTTCGATTTCCTCATGGCCGAACCGGCTCAGCGGCAGCGATATCTGCACAACGATCGGTCACTGGTGAACCGCAAACTGGAAGCATGGTCATGGAGAAGACGCCTGACGCTGCTGTGGCGAGGCAAACGCCACAACGACAGGATCGACCGACAGGCCAGCAGCCTGCCTGCCCTGCCCATCGCCTCAGGCAAACGCTCCCTGCACACCTGCCAGCTGATTATGAACCCGGAACAAACCCAACGGATCATGGAGAGCCTGTACCGCCGCGTCGGGCTGGGGGGACAGTCGCTATACTTCATCGGTTGCCTGATGCGCGCCCTGGAAACCATGGAACCTGCGGTCCGACAAGACGGTTGGTGTCTTCCCTACGCCTTCAATCTGCGCCCCGGCAATGCACCGGTCCCGGTTACCGGCAATCAGGTCAGCGTGCTGTTCTCCCAGGCAACCCACGAACGGGTCAGCCGGCGCGACTCCTTGTTCGAACACCTGAAAAGTCAGTATGCGGAAACCATCCGCCGGGAACTGGACATGGCCTACCTGCCGCTGATGTGGCTGGGGCGCTGGTTGTCCCTGCCCCGCTACGGCCGGATCCTGCGGCAACAGAAATCCGGCGGCGAGCGCAGTTCAGCCTGGTTCTCCGACATCGGGGAGATCCGTTTCACTCGGCCTGACTTTCTCGGTGCACAGATCCTGGGCATCCGTCATGGTTGTTTCGTCACCGCGCCACCGTCGCTGGCGGTCCTGTTCAGCCGTTTTGACGGCCAGCTGACCATGTCGATCAATTATCTGCAGCCCGAACTTGCACCCGAATGGATCGCACGCTTTCGTGACCATCTGACTATAGAATTACTGATGGACTGAGACCATGCTCCTGCAAGGTTTTCTGCAACAACTGGCCACCCGCCCCCAGTCACCCTGCCTGGTGGAAGGTGAGCGCCGACTGAGTTATCAGGAAGTCGCCCGGCGTGCCGGTGGCATTGCCAGGCAACTGCAAGCCCTGACCCTCCCCCGGGAACGTCCTATCGCCGTGGCCCTGCCCCGGGGCATCGATGCCACTTGCGCGGTGCTGGGGATTCTGGCCTCGGGCCGATGTTATCTGCCCCTGGATCCCAAAGCGCCTGATAAGCGCCGGCAATGGATCGTGGCAGACGCAAAGGCAGCTGCCGTCATAGGCCGCGATCCCCTGGGTGACCTGTCCGTCCCATGGATCGAAATCGACAGCATTTCTCCAGCCCCGCTCGACCCTGTCCCCCAGGACGTGGAGGCCCTGGCTGGCGTTCTGTATACCTCAGGCTCCACCGGTACACCCAAAGGGGTCGCGCTGAGCCACCGGGCTATCTTCGCCTTCAGCAACTGGGCCAAAACATTGGTGGATCTGAATCCGGACGACCGGATCGCCGCCATCGCCCCACTGCATTTCGATCTATCCACCTTCGATCTTTTCTCGGCCTTGTCGGCGGGAGCCGTGGTCGATTTTCTGCCGGAAGGTCTGACCATGGCACCCAGCCGGCTGAGCACCTGGCTGGCCGAACGCACCGTCACCGGCTTCTATACCGTACCGTCATTACTTGCCTTCTGGGTATGGAAGGGCAACCTGTCCGCCATCAGGCTGTCCGGACTGCGATTCCTGTTGTTTGCAGGAGAACCCTTCCCCACCGTACGGCTGCGCCAGATGGCAAAGACCCTGCTCCATGTCCAGTTGCACAACCTGTATGGTCCCACAGAAACCAATGTCTGTTGTCACTGGAAAGTCAGGCAAGAGCGCCTGATCGATGACCAAGCCATTCCCATCGGCCACCCGGCCTGTGGCGACCGACTCCAAATCGATCCTGCCAGTGGTGAACTGTGGGTGAGAGGGCCCACCCTGTCGAGCGGCTACTGGCAGCAGGGAAAGCTGCACTCCCATCTCAACGACCAAGGCTGGTATCCCACCGGTGACCGGGTCTCGCTCAACGGACAGGGGGAATATGTCTATCTGGGTAGGCTGGACCGGATGTTGAAGGTCTCAGGTCACCGGGTCGAGCCTGCCGAGATCGAGGCAGCGCTGCAGACCCTCCCACAAGTGGTGGAATGCGCGGTGGTCGGAATCGAGGATTGGGACAGCACACGCCCTGCCGCCGCGTTGGTGTTGCAGGAGGAACTGTCCCTGCACCGGATACGGGGGCACCTGAAACGGATGCTACCGCCATACATGCTTCCCGCCAGGATCCTGACGATGGCAAATTTACCCCGTCTCAGTAACGGCAAACCGGATTTGACCTCTATCCAAAAGCTGCTGTGTGGAACCACCCCATAACGTCATGCAACCTTGTCCGGGACCCCGGCGGAGAGCCGAACAACCACTCCCCTGCTCCCTGACATGTGTTTTTCACGGTAACGCTCATGAAATCTTTTTTCACCCAAGAGCATGAAAGTCAGAAGCAGGAGGCAGGGACTTGTTTGAAGGGCGTCCCCGGCCTGGACGGCCGGGGTCCGAGCCCCCATGGACGGGTTCACGGCGTCCCTGAAAACAAGTCCCTGCCTCCTTGCCCCGAGGTATCTTTCACGGTAACCCACTGGAGCTCCTGATGAATAAACAACACTCCAACTCTCGCAATCTGCTTCAGCAGAGCGGCCATGAAGAGCTTTTTCGTCACGCCCTACCGACCGAATGGGGTGGCCAGGGGGATCGTTTTCACGATCTGGTGGAAGCCCATATCCAAAAGGGTCGACAATGCCGCGACCCCGGTCTGATTCTGGCCATCAACGCTCACCTGTGGGGCACAGTGTTTCCCCTGCTGCGCTTTGGCGACCCTGCCCAACGACGGCAGTGGCTACCCGGCCTGGTCGATGGCAATCTGATCGGAGGTCACGCCATCACCGAAGCTGAATCAGGCTCCGATCCGGCAGCCATGCAGAGCCAGGCAACCCCCTGCAACGATGGTTATTGCCTGAAGGGTGAAAAACGCTACATCACCAATGCCCCCATTGCCGATATCCTGGTCGTTTATGCGCGGCTGGAAGATAAACCCAGCGCTTTTCTGGTCCTCCCGGACGACCCTGGGCTCAGCACGACTGAAGACCATACCGTTCTGGCCTGCAAGACTGCCGCCATGGGAGAAATCCATCTGGAAGATTGCCGGATCCCGTCCAACCGGCTGCTGGGCAAGGCCGGCGCCGGCCTGACCATGATCCAAAGCGCCCTTGAAATAGAAAGAGCCTTCATCTTCGCTGGTCTCGCGGGTCTGATGGAATCGCAGCTGGAGCAGGTCATCGACTTCAGCCGCACTCGTCGCTCTGGCCAGGATCATCTCGGCAAACATCAGGCCATCGCCCACCGCATCGCCGATATGCGCACCCGGCTCGATACGGTGTACCTATGGCTAGGTGAATGCGCACGTCTTGCTGACAACGGCAAGCGCATCTCCCTGGTTTCCGCCCAGACCAAACTCATTGCCTCAGATGCTTTTCTTCAATCCACTCAGGATGCCCTCCACATTCTGGGCGCCCGAGGGCTGGAAGAAAGCAGCGGTATGACTGAATGGCTCAATGATGCTGCGGCAGGAAGACTTTTCTCCGGCTCGGCTGAAATCCAGAAAAACCTGATCGCCGCCTTGTTGGGAACAGGGGAAGGATACCGGACTGGAAAATAAAGTAATTCAACCAGCAGGAAACAGAGGGTGCATCTCCAATCAGAGAAGCCCCCGAGAAGTTTTTCCGGCGGTGTGAATTCTACGCTTCAACAAAATAAGACAGGATGCAGCCCACTTTAGACTGCATCCTGATTTATGGAGATTCAATCAATTATCAAGGATCAAGGAAGCGCTTCATCACTGGTTAAAGCCAGGGGACCACCAGGTTCATTTTCACTCCCCCCGAAAACATTACCCCCCATATTGTCGGGAGGGATGAGATAAATGCGAATCCAATTCAGGGGAATCATCGGGTGTGTCGCACCTTTCATAAACATACCGGCACCCATGATATCGGCAATTCCATTGTCATCCTCCAGCATTTCATTGGCGGAAGCAAAGGCATTCACGATTTCCGTCCTTACCCTGAATCTTCCTTTGCCTTTCCGATTGGTCTTAAATTCCCCCAGGAACTGAGCCGGCAAGGCACCTGCTGTAGCGCTGTTCGTCAGAAACACCGAGTAACGTGCGTTTTGTTTCAGTCCCTTGACCTTCAGTTTGAAAGAGTCCACTCCAGACGGTTCATTTTCTATCTTTACTTTGCCTGCTGCTTTGGGATTATCATCAGATGACAAGGTGATAATGATCGTATCATCGTCATCAAAATTATATTTCATCTTGTCACCAGCATAACCTACCGTCCCGATGGTGATGGACATAAATGCCATTAAACCTGCCAGATAACTTCTAGTCATCGTATCCTCCAGAGAAACTAACATTAGCACTGATTGACCCAGGTCATCCTGTATATACAGAAGTACCTGAAAAAATCCCTTGCACATCACCGACCGTTGTCACCAAACCTTTGAAAATTTGCTTTTCAAAAGCGCATGGAGTTCTCTATGGTTGATAGATCGACTGTAGATCCCATATAGCACGTCTTCAATCGGTAACGCCCCCATAAGTCTGATGGTCACCAATACCCTTACATTTTTTCCAAAATCGCACGTCATCAAGGTCCGCACTTTGTTGGTTCTTCCAAGTGCGTTCCTTCGGCATGGGCATCGCCACATCGGGAAAAGATGCGCACACTACACGTTCACTCGATGCTTGACGGTTTCCCACAATTTCTGTGGATAACTTTGTGAATAATTTGCTGATAGCCATCCCAAACAGGCATGGACACTGGCTTTTCATCAAATTGTAAAAATTTTGGACAGAGGAGATATTTAACGTGGGATCAATAAGTTAGGAAAAGCAATCGAATCATGAAAGAAGACAGAAAGTGCTTGACAAAAGGAGCTTGGGCAATTCCATCAGCTGTGCATAACTTTTTACGGGAGCTTCATCCAGCTCTACATCACCCAGCGGGTGAAGAAAGCCGGCAAGGCTTATTTTCCCGGCCACCAACGTCCCACCCTGCTGCAATAAGATTCATAGGCTCTGCCAAACCGTTCACGGAGCCCGGGCTCCTCGTAAAACACGACAACGAGGTTGAACAACACAAACCACGCGAATGCATAGACGACCAAGGGCAGGGATTGATACGCCAGAGACTCTCCGGTCAGGATCAGCATCACCCCCAGGTACATCGGATTCCTCACATAACGATACAGCCCCTGAACCACCAGTCGGGAAGGGGCGTCGAGAGGGGACAGGGTTCCACGCCCAGTCAAGGCGAATAGCCAGATGCAGTAGAAAAGGATCACCGCTCCTGTCAAGATCATAGGGATACCCAAAAGCCGATATGGATGCCATGGCAACAGAGCCACTGGATACCAGCGAGTAACAATCAGATAAGGCAGATACAAGGTCACCGTTCCCGGAACCAGTGCTGTCCACAACAGGCTCCTCAAGACAAGTCCCAAATCGCGGTGGTTAGCCATGACACCTCCATGAACCAAGGTTGGGGAAACTTCACAGCACCAGCCGCTCGAGCCGTCTGGAACGGTCCTGTACGCCGCAGACCGTGGCATTCATCCCGGACGCCTGCAGAAGCGCCCGAAAGTTCCGGGCGCGATGGGTGAGGTGGGATGCTGCCAGCATCAGTTCCAGTTCCCCGGGGGGGACGGAACGCATGAAGCGTTTGACCAGTGCGAAGTCCACCCCATTGACGCCGACATCTCCCAAAGCCAGAGCGCGGGAAAAACTGTAGAACTGGTGGATGCGATGGGCGCACAATCCAGCATGGCGGTCGCGGCGTGAAGGATCGCGCAGAGATTCGGCCACAGCCAGAGCGGCAAGCGATGCACTGTAGAAGGCGTTGAGTACCCCATGAGAAAAGATGGGATCGACGAAACCACAGGCATCTCCGATCAGGTAAAAGTTACCCCTGGCCACGGTCTCCACGAAATAGGAGAAATCCGGCCGTCCACACAAAGAGCCTTCGATGAACCTTGCCGGCGCCAACAATTCACGCAGATACGGTACGCCGCTGCAAGTGTCGAGAAAGTATCGCCTGCGTTCATCGGCATTCATCGAATTAACGCGCTGACGGTAAACGACCAGCCCGACGCTGGTCACCCGACGCAGGGGAATATGCCAGATCCAGCCATCTGGATAGGAAAGCACGAAGGTCACCGGCCGGACTGCCTCGATCCGCTCGAAAGGATAACTATGCCCATCCCCTCCCAGGAAACGGGAATCCTCGAAATACCCCCAAAAGGAGAGAAACTGATGGCAGGAGGCAGCCAACCGCCGGATACCGAACTGGCGCGCCAATAGGGTGGCAGCGCCGCTGGCATCGATCAGATACCGGCAACGCAGCTCTCCCCGCCTATTACCTCCCTGTCGCCTGTGCTGATAATACACCCGAGGCCTTTCGGTATCGGGTTCGATACCGGACACCATCGCCTGTTCGAACACCTGGGCTCCACAGCTCTCGGCATGCCTGAGCAAAAGATGATCGAACCTGTCCCGCTCCACATGCAAGGCTGGGCGTTCGAATCCAAAATCGGCGAAGGAGATGCGATGGATTTCGTTCTCCCAGACCGTGATCCCACCCGCCTTGGCGATAAAACCTTCTTCCTCGATCAACCCCGTGGCACCAGTGAGGTCGGTATATTTCCAGAAATGAGGGATCAGGCTCTCCCCGACCATGGGGCGGGGATGCCGGGTACGCTCCAGCAGTACCACCTCGAAACCTTCACGGGCCAACAAAGCCGCAGCACTACTGCCCGCCGGTCCGCCACCAATCACGGCGACATCACATTGTCTGGGAATCGGGGTCATTGCTTGCCTGGGGCGAAGCGCCCACGCAGCAGTGTTCCTTGCCAGGGGTTGTTGCCACTCCAGAGGTTCCCCGCCAACAGCTCGCTGATGGCCCGTTTTATCCGGGTATCGCGGTGGGCCTCGAAGAACACGTTGTGAATCAGATCTGACTGATAGAACCTCTCCACGAAGGCATACATGGTGTTGAAACCCAAGACATAGGCGTCATCGTCCGGTCGATGAAGTTCTGGGTCGGCCTCGCGACCCTCCATCAGTCCCTGATGGATGCGATCGGCGGCACGGGCAGCGCCGGTCAGGGCAAAGAATACTCCGGATGAAAATACCGGATCGAGAAAGCCGGCTGCATCGCCAATACTGACATATCGCAGACCGTAACGACGTTGGTTGAGATAGCTGAAATTGGCCTCGCTGCGGACTGGCCAAAGTTGCTCCGCCCCCTGAAGCAATCGCTTCAACCGGGGCGAGGCACCGAGATAACTTTGGAACCACGCTTCCAAATCCTTCTCTGCAGGCTTTTTGTGCCGCACCACCAGACCGATACTGACCTGCCTGTCACGTAGCGGGATCACCCATAACCAGCCAAGGTCCACCATCAGGATCCAGATGTTTCCGGTCTCAAAAAGTTCAGCGGACAAATCTTCCCGCGCTGGTCCGAAGTGGCTGTACAGGGCAAACCTGCCCAGGGTATCGATTCGCTCGACGGTACGTCCCCGCCTGCCCATCATGGCGTTTCTGCCAGTGGCATCGACCAGATAGCGGGCCTGATAATGGTTTCCATCCGCAAACACACGGACCGCCCGCGGACCGTATTCAACC
>CAYUPV010000115.1:0-8773 GCA_964445885.1 uncultured Methylococcales bacterium | reverse complement strand
AAAGTTGTAGTCCGAATAGGAGACGGCACGAGATAACCGAAGTTCTGACGTGAGCTCTGCCGTGCGCCCATCGTCTCCCCCCTGCGCAGTGGGTTAAGCAGTACAGTCCACTACCGCATCACGAAGAACGACATTGACAGCGTAATATGCTCCGCGTGCGTGCGTAACTGCCATACTTTTTTTTTTCAAGCAGAAGACGGCATACGAAGTTTCTGAATGTGACTGGAGTTCAGACGTGTGCTCTTCCGATCTACACCCTCTGGAGCCAGCCCTGGGGCCTGGCGATCGCCGGCCCGCGGGTCAACCGGCGGCTGCAGCGGGTCCCGGCTGTCGCCACCACGCTGGGCCGATGGGAAAAACTCCACCCCAATACCTTGGTCCTCTCCACGGAAACGGGTTTCCGGCGGGATTACCACCGCGATCCTTATGGCGACTACCGGACCGAACCTTATCTCCTCTTTCCGGTGAGGAACCAGGAACAGCTAAAGATCCGAGCAAAAGACATCGTGACCTATGTCTGGCGTGCCAATGACAAGACTCCCTTCAATACTTTCAGCGGCGAGGCTTTCCAGGTCTCTGTCAAGACCATGCAGCAGCAAACAAAACTGAACTTCCACTTTGCAGGGAAACCGGCTGCTGCGGTCTGGGACGAGCGTTTGGCCCGGGTCGCCTTTTACAGCGAAGGGCGGGAAATCCCTGCCAGTACGGCCTATGCCTTCGTGTATCCTGCCTTTTTCAGTCTTGCCGACCCTGCCGAGTAACCCTGATCGTCAGCTTGGCTGGAGGCTTGGGTAAACTTGGGGCCAAGTCAGGTTCTGATTTTCCAAATGTCCCTTTCTCCCCATTCCAAAATCATCGCGCGGCAACCTGGTGCCTGTGAAGTTTTCAATCCAGTTTATCCATAAGCATTCCAGCAGTCTTTATCAAATGCTTTCTCATCGTAGGTAGCAGGTTATGGCTGCGTTCATGGCGCAACTGCCGTAAGATGACCGTCCCTGCAAAGGCGGAGATTCGGTGGATCAGGGAAAGGGATAGGTTCCCCGTTTGTGCCTGGTAATGCTCGAACAACGTTTGAACGGAATGCAGGCAGTTTTTTTCTGCGCAGTTGATGATTGCCCAGAACCAGCAGTTGCCTAATAGATAACCCAGGTCGAAAGCCGGGTCGGCAACGCTGCAACAGCGTTCGAAATCGATGATTCCAATGTTGTCAGGGGTGACGAATATATTTTCAGGTTTGTAATCCAAGTGAAAGAACCCTGGCTGTGAGGCATTCAGGCTGATGGCCTGAAGTTTTTTCAGTTGTTGCTCCATCGATGTGGGAAGCTGGGGTGACATCATCCCTGTGGTATGCAGAGTGAGGAGCACCCGCCAATGGGCGTCATCGGCTTTCCGGGTTTCCCGGAATGGGGGGGGTGGCGATTCGCTCGGATGGTGGCATCGGGCCAGAAAAGCGGCGAATTGTTTCGCGCTGGCTGGGGAAAACCGGTCCTGTTCAAGCGCCTGTAGTAAGGTGGGCCTGTTCCGACAGACTTCGTTCAGGATCAACGTCCTGGTTTGATTGTCGAAGTAGATTACCCTGGGAATCTCTATCCCATCCAGATCAAGGGTCGTCAGCCATTTGAGGGCCCGTTTTTCCACATAGATCCGATCCCTGGGTTTGAGTCCGATAGCATCATTCCAGCTTGCAGCTTTGGGCGTGTCATGGGTGGTTTTGACAAATAATCGTTTACCATTTTTGAGCTGAACTCTCAGCACTTCGTCGATCTTATCGGGTTTGGTGCTGTCGATACCCTCGATTTCTCCAAGCTGCCGGTTTTGCACCAGGTTGGTGATTCGCTCTTGGGCGATCGTACGCATCGAGTGCATGCCCTGACGGCAGAGATACCATACCTGCAGGCGCTGATCCCGGGTGAGATGTTTGGGCAGGGACTCCATGAATGGCTTCGAGTCCGGCTTCGTCTCGTGCCAGTTGGCTCCGAATTCGCGTTGCCCCCCCCTCCAAGGGAGGGGAAGGGGAGGGAATCACCGCTGCCAGTACGCCATAATGACGTGACAATTCATACATGTGTTTAAATCTGCTGCTATCTTTACCCAGTTCGCTTTCACCTGTGCACAACAGCAATCGATCCCCTTCACGCACCAACTTGAAATAGCTCATGGCACGACTCACTGCGCTTTGATAGGCGACTTCCACTCGCACCTTGGCTATTCCCTTGAGATAGATCGACCAGATTTCAAGGGCGACAGAAGGTTTTAGTCCCAGGGTGGTTCCAGGCACCAGGCGGGTACGGTTGGAAATGATGACGACAACCTCGTCGATTTCGGGCTGACTGGCCAGATACTCCACGGTTTCGAAATGGGCTCTGTGGGGTGGTCGGAAGGCGCCGGGGAAGAGGGCGAGACAGCGGGGACGATTGGTGGGGAGGTGATTTATCCTGGCGTTCATATCAAAAGTTGTAATTCAGCTTGAGTATACTCGTGAGAGCGGTTTTGCCCTTCAGTTCCCCGAATGCCGAGCCGGCCCAGAACACCCCGAATACCCATTCCAGTTCCAGATGTCTCCATTCCTCCAGTCCCATGACCAGGTCTAATTCCTGGCCGATATCCCGGCTGTCGCCATTGGGACTTGCCTTAAGCCGTGCCTGACGCAGGAAAGGTTGGGTCTCGACCTGGTTGTATTTGTGGTAGAGGAGTTCGACCGAGCTACTGGAGAGGAGTGGAATGCCTGCGGAAACGGTCCATATATGTAGATTGGCAAGCTCGGGTCGTAGCAGTTCACCATAGAGGTGGAACCTGTCGACCCCTCGGAAGCGGACATTGTTATCCTGCAGCCCGGTTTGGCGGAACTCACGCGAACCGAAGGCGTAAGCCAGGGTCAAAGTGGGGTGCAAGGGCAGGTCGGTTTCGAAGATCAGTCCCAGATCCACGGCCCATCCAAACACATCGCGTCGGTCGATGGCATCGATCTGTTTCACCCCATCATCGTCGGTGTTGGAGCTTTTGACGAGGGTTTCTTTGCCACCGACCCAGGCGGTGTCGATCCAGTATTCCATACCGATGTTTCTGCCGACATCCATATTGCTATTGGCGCGTACGCCGCCCCAGGTCAGTTTGGCATCGGACACGTCCAGTTGCGTTTCATCCACCAGCTCACCGATGGTATGGGTATCGGAATGGTCCAACTGATGCAGAAAAAACAGGCTCAGGGCATGATCCGAATCCCATTACCAGCGGGTACGCGAAAGTATTCGGAGAACATCATCCTGGGCCGCTTCGATTCCATCCTGGTCGGTGGACAGGATCGCCGCTTCCTGTCCGGCACTCAGCTCGAAATGAATAAAAGGCCGCAGAAAATAGATTCGAAACGCGTCCAGATTGGCGTCCCACCACCATTCGCGCCGATCCTGAAAATTCTGCCTGCCGATCTGCACGCTCACTCCGCTATCGAACAGATCACCCCAGAACAGCCAGGTCTCTCCACGCCTCAATCGGCGTTCTACGGACTTGTCCCGACCGCCTTCCCGGTAGAGTTCCATTTGACCTGCCGCCTGAGCCTCCAGAAAGATGGCCACCATTTTCGACGGGGTATAGAAAAGCTCCAATTGCAATTCGGTATTCAGGCGCAGACGATCGTCGTTTTCGTTCGGATCGAGTTTGAAGTCCTTTTGGTAGCGGGGGGTGATCCCCACTTCTCCACCGATGATCAAAGGCCGGCCAAAGAGTTCCACAGTGAACTGCTCGTCCGGACGAAAATCATCCTGACGTCTCGTCAGTTGCAGACTGGGGTTGGACAAACGTTCCCGGACAACCCCTGGGACGCCGAGGATGACGATGCGTAGGCGGGCGTTAGACAGTGATTGGACCGCAGTCACCGCTCCCAGCAGTCTGATTTCATCGATTTCCAGATTCTCTGGTCCTGGCCCGATTTGCCGGGCGATGAATTCACCGTTCTTGTCGATTCTGAGTTTGATTTTCACCGCCACGCCTGGGGCGAGATCGCTGACTTTCAGTTTGTTGAATCGGGTCCGGGTGTGCCAGTGCACTTTCACTGGGCCGATCTGAATCAGCTTCTGCGTGGCATCAATCTGTTCGATGATGCCGCTGACCTGTCCCTGTTTTGGGTACTTTCGCGAATCGCGAAATTTGACTTTGTAGATTACCAGTTGGTGGCCGTCCCAGCGCCCGGTCACTTTCAATCGCTGCCCTTTCAAGGGGGAGGCCTGCGCCGGTGTCGGGACTAATGCCAGCAGCCATGCCAAAGACAGCAATAAGGAAGGCAAAAGAGGGGGTGTCATGCCAGCCATTCCTGCATCAAAGTCAGGCGTACCCGTGGGTGGCTGGCCAGGATCACAAGCAGTTCGGCCAGATTGTCGAGCTCGGCCACGTCCATCTTTTGATGATGAAGCATGATTCCCAGGGATTCCGACTGGGTGATGACAGCGGCGATTCTGAGCCCTAGCCCGGTACGACTGATACGCTCCCCCTTACGTTTACCGAGCCAGTCGATGTGTACCGGGATTTCATGCAAGCCATCCAGTGCCAGGGGCTTGGCGGAACTGTCCCTGGACAGGGCCTTGAATCCCAGTTGTTTCAATACAGATATAGTGATTTGGGTGCAGCGGTTCCACGGAGGGGTGAAGATCGGTTGGGGAAGTTCGCCCAGCAATTCCCTTAGCAGCCACCTGCCATTGTCGATATCCGATTTCTGCTGGATCAATGCCCGACTCTCACCGAACTCGCATTTACGCCCCTCGGTTTGATGGTTGAGGTGGGCATAACCATGCTGATGCGTACCGATCGGTTGCCGTCCCTGCCGGATCCGTTCAGCCAATGTCTGGCTGAAATCGATGGTGAGGGCGGTGGGGATCACAGCCAGATCAATGGGCACCTGTTGGCGTTCGAACAGATCGAGCATGGCCAGCAATCGGTCTTGGGCCCAACCAACGTCATCGTCCCTGAAAAAGCAGCGGAGGGTAAAAGAACCGCGATCCAGGGCCTGGCATACCGGATCAAGCCACGTACTCACAACAACTCCCTTGCATTGCCCAGCGATGGAGGTCTGAGACGATGGCACAGGTCCCATAAGCTCCGTCGAGATTCAGGTGATGTGGTTTGGGATGGAAATCCAGCAGTTGAAGTGTGGCCTCGGCCAGACGGCGGGCGCTCAATCTTGATTCAGGTAGATGCTGGGAGATCCCGAGTCTGGCCAGGGCTTGTGAGCGGCGCAATTGCTCGTTTTCTCCGTGTTGACTGTAGGGTACGAACAGAGCCTTGATGCCCGTCCGCAGGACATCCATGGCGGTGTTATAGCCACATTGACTGATGGAGGCATCGACCCGGTAGAGAATCGAGGTCAGATTGGAAACCGATCGAAGTACTCGTAGATTGGGTAAATGATTGCTCTGCTCCAGCAGTTTCCTTCTTTCTTCTTCTGGCAAGAAGGGGCCTGCAATCAGGGTCATTGGAATCGGCCGGTGTCGTTGGATCAAAGGATAGGCATGGATGGCACAGCGCAGCAAGCGGCCACCCACGATTCCTCCCCCCGCGGAAATCACGATGCCCTTCTTGGGCAATCCAGAGTTCGTCACTCCGACCGAAATTTCGGTGCTCTTATTGGGCAGAACGAATCCTGTGTAGAAAACCGGTTTGCGTAACGGACGGCGTGGCCGGAAAGAATGTTCGAGACGAAACAGGTTGGGGTCGGTGTGAACCAAGACCGCGTCGAAATAACGTTCTACCAGCCACCCGGCTCGGTCGTCATAATGTTGCTGGTCGCGGCGCTGATTGACCAGGATATCCCGCAGGCTACAGATGATCGCCGGCTTGGGTCGGGATGCTTGGGCCAGTTTTAGCAGGGGTAACAACTCATAAGCGAATTTCTTGCGTCCAAAAGGAAACATCTCGATGAAGACAACCTCCGGTTTTGCTTTAGCAAACATTGTCTGAATCTGATGCAGACGCTGTCGCTTGACTTGATTGAGGTCTAGGTTGGATTCCAGGCTGATCAATTTGCTTTGTGAATCCATGCCCAAGGGGGGAAGGTCGATTCGTTCGATATCTTTAGGAAACGGGACCGCTTCGGGGACCTTGCCTCCATTCAGGAAGACGACGCGAAACCGGACACTGAGGGTTTCGGCCAGTGCCAGGGAACGGATCAGGTGACCCATGCCCAGGGAATGTTGGCAGTAAAACAAAAGGCTGGGACGTTGGTGGATAGAGGGGACTCTGGCGCCGCCTTTTGCCTGATAATTGGTTGAAATCTTATTCATAGAATGGCCTTGTAAGATCGAACAGGGTTGTCGTGGTGACCACATGACAGTCTTCCCCGGTTGAGAATCAGCACCTCGTCGGCAGTGGCCATCAAGGAAGGCTGATGTGAAATGGCGAAGATGGTTTTCCGCTGACGGATGTGCTCCAGTGCTTCCAGGATCACCGCCTGAGACGCTACATCGATGTTGGCGAGGGGTTCATCGAGCAGCAGGATCGGTCGGTCGGGCAACAGGGCCCTGGCGAGGGACAGCCGTGCCCTCTGTCCGCCGGAAAAATTGGTGCCTTCTTCTTCCAAAATGGTGTCCAGGCCTGCGGACAAACGTCTCACATGGCCAGCCATACCCACCATGGCCAGTACCTGCCAGATTCTCTCTTCATCGATGTGCTGATCACTCATCCACAGCGCATCCCGCAATGTCCCGGCGAAAAGGTGATGGTGTTGTAACATCACGCCGAATTGCCGACGCACGCTGGCGATGGTCACATGGGAATAAGGTCGTCCGTCTATCAGAATTTCACCGCCGCTGGGGATCTGTTGGCGCAATATCAGGTTCAACAGTGTGCTTTTCCCGCTACCGCTGGGACCTGAGAGAACAGTCAACTGTCCTGGTTCCAGGCGCAGGTTTACCTTATCCAAAATCAACCTTTTCGGTGAGAGGCCGGGGTAGTGGAAACTGATTTCGTACAGTTGAATCACTCCACGGCAGCAAGTAAGAGGACGGGCACTGGGGTGGTCTTTGATGATCGGCATCCGGACCAGCGTCCGACCCAAATGTTCTGCTCGGGCCAAGCCACGACTGATGGCCGATGCCATCTCGTTGATCTTCTCCACCGGCTTGAGCAATTGGATCATATAGGCGACAAATACCGTCATTTCGCCCAGGGTGAGTTGCTGGCGCAATACCAAAAAACCACTGCTTCCCATGATCAAAGCGACTGCCAGGCCGTTGACCATCTGC
Organism: uncultured Methylococcales bacterium; assembly: GCA_964445885.1. Taxonomy (GTDB): domain Bacteria; phylum Pseudomonadota; class Gammaproteobacteria; order Methylococcales; family Methylothermaceae; genus Methylohalobius. Next base: position 1,544 of record CAYUPV010000115.1, on the reverse strand, counting down.
ATGGCGCGCTCCATGCTGACTGCCGCTGCGGTTTCATCGATGCCCGCCCGCAGGCTTTCGCGGTTGATGTTGCGAAAGCGTCGGCGGATATAACCTTCGGCACTGAGGGCCTGAACCGTGTCCATTCCCTTGACGAATTCCTGGGTATAACCTGCAACCAGACCTTCCTTGGTGCGTTTCAGACGTGAGCTTTGGCGCAGACGACTACCCTTGATCCGGACCAGAACAGCCAGAATGATCACGATCATCAGCCCGGCGACAGCCAGGGTTGGCTGGATCCAGAACATCACGGTGAGAGTGAACACGGCGATGGCGCAATGTCGGACGACCAGGGGTACGGTTTTACTGAGCAGCCGCACCAAATGGTGGACATCCACCAACATGTGCAGGCCAAGATCGCCACTGCGTTGTTTGGAACGTTGGGTGCCGGACAAGCTTTGGAAATGTTTCAAGACTTTGTCACGCAGGTTCACTACCATGCGCTCCCTGACCTGGGCACCGGCGATTTTTTCCGCTGCACCGCAAACGGTGGCAAGCAGCGCAATCAAGGCATATCCGAGTGCGAAAACCACGATCAGGTGTTCCTGTGACAGAACAATGTGGGTGTGGTGCCACAACCATTCGCTGCTCCAGGCGAATGGTTCGGGCAATGGGTGTCCCGCCATCACATGATCGATGATCAATTTCAAAGGCCAGGGCAGAAGCACCAAAGCGGTGATGGCAATGAGGCCGAACAAATACCCACGCAGCAAGATCCAGCGACAGACCCATAGATCAGGGCCGGCCAACTGCCACACCTGACGCCATGGATCTGCGTCCTTTGCGATGGGTGAGGGAGACAGTCGGTTTTTCATCTTCAGCCTTCCTTCAAAGGGGCTAACCACTCAGGATGAGTGTTGCCCAGTGTGACGGTGCCGGCCAGCTCCAATAAGGCGGGCACTTTGTCCAGCCGCCCCTCCTTGAGCCGGGTGATACTGCGCGTGAGTCTTTCGGTCAATAGCGCCGCTGCCACGTACCAGCACAAATCGTTCGTAGGGATCCGCCAGTGGATGTGTCGTTGGTAATAGTGTAGAAACAGGGCAATCAAGCGATGGGTCTGGTGCTTCTCCAGCTGGCCCAGAAGCGGCAGATAGAGAAGGGAGGCAATCAGACTGCCGATGTCCCGCAGCGGGTCGCCCAGATAAAGATTGTCCAGATCAATCAAAAAAGCCTGTCGCTCATTGATCAGTACATTTTTCAGATGCAGATCGCCATGGAGGGTGGCCACAGGACGCGTACGGCTGTCCGGCAGGGTTCGGCAAAGATGACCGATTATGACTTCCATGGGCCTGGCATATTCGGGTTTGACCCGAAGCACCAGGTATAGCACCCGTTGTAGTTGCGCCAGGGGCTGTTCGTTGGCGCAGGCCGTCTGCAAATGTTCCAGCAGTGTTTGGTGGAGTGCGGCGACACTGTCGGCGATGTCTGACATGCGCAGCTGGAAATCCGGCTGGTTACGGAGTCCATCCAATGCCGGTATTCCTGCCACCTCGGACTGCCATAAC
>CAYUPV010000114.1:0-8948 GCA_964445885.1 uncultured Methylococcales bacterium | reverse complement strand
GGCGGGGGTGGCGATGGAGGTGGTTGTCCAGTTGCTTCCCTGGTCCCTGGGCTGGGTCGATACCATCGATCCGGGGCTGGCCCGTACCCTGTTCGCCTGGACCCTGCATCCGATCGTGTATTTCTGGCTCATTCCCGCCTACACCGCGCTGTATTGTTTCGTGCCGCGTGCCGCCGGGGGGTATCTGTTCAGTGACGAGATGGCGCGTTTCGCCTTCCTGGGACTTTTGGTCTTCAGCCTGCCCATCGGCTTCCATCACCTCTACATGGATCCGGAGCAGGCCGCCGGCTGGAAACTGCTGCACGGTGTCGTCACCTTCCTGGTCACCGTTCCCACCCTGGTCACCGGCTTCACCGTGCTGGCCTCCATGGAGATCGCGGGAAGACTGCGGGGCGGCAAGGGGCTGTTCGGCTGGATCGGTACTCTGCCCTGGTCCAATCCCATGGTACTGGCAGCGATCCTGGCATTTATGATGCTGATCCTGGGGGGCTTCGGTGGCATCGTCAACGCCAGCTATGCCCTCAACGCCATGGTCCACAATACCGCCTGGGTGCCCGGTCACTTCCATCTGATCTTCGCCGGCACCACTGTCATCATGTACTTCGCCATCGCCTACCATCTGTGGCCGAGACTGACGGGCAAGTCTCTCTATTCCAACAATATGGCCCTGGTGCAGCTGTGGACCTGGTTCGTCGGCATGACCATGCTCAGTACGCCCTGGCACGTATTGGGCCTTCTGGGCCAGCCGCGGCGGATTTCGGAAGTCACCTACAACAGTCTGTTGACCCTGGCGTGGCAACCCTATGAACTTTTCATGATCATGGGCGGGGCGGTGCTCCTGGGCTCGGCCATACTGTTCGCCTATGTACTGGTAAAAACCCTGGGCGCTCCAATCCCCGCCACCGAGACCGATCCAGCCTACGCCGACCCCATCCATCCACCCAAGGATCTGCCGTCGTGGGTCGAAAACATCAAACTCTGGAACCTGGTTATCGGCACCCTGATGCTGCTCAGCTTCGGCTACCCGGTGCTGCAGTTCTTCCTCATGAAAACCTACGACTCCATCCCCTGGGGGTACTGAGATGCGCACAATGACATTGGCAATGGCTCTCCTGATGGCCAGTGGTCTGGCTACCGCAGCTCCCGCCACCCGGGTCGCATGGACCGCTGAAACCCAGGAGCGGGTGAAAAACGGGAATGCCCAACGGGGCCAGGCACTGGCCGCCACCTGCAGCGGCTGCCACGGGGACAACGGCATCGCTCCCAATCCTGCCTTCCCTTCCCTTGCCGGGCAACTGCCCACCTATCTCTACCGCCAGCTGCACGACTACCAGGACGGCAGCCGTACCAGCCCCTTGATGCAAAACTTCGCCGCCAACCTGAGCGAGCAGGACATGGCAGATCTGGCCGCCTGGTACAGCCAGCAGCCACCCCCCAGGGGAGCCAAGGCCGATCCCGCCAGGTTCGAAGGCGTGACGGCCTTGATCCGGCAAGGCGACAGCAAGCGCATCATCCCACCCTGCCGGGTGTGCCACGGGGATGAAGGCCAGGGCGAAAAGATCGACACGCCCAGGATCGCCGGGCAAACATCAGCCTACCTGGAACTGACACTCAAGGCCTATCACAACGGCGATCGCCACAACGACATCTACGGGCGCATGCGGCTGATCGCAGAACAACTCAGCGATGAGGAGATTCGGCAGCTGGCCCAATACTATGCCACCCTGCAGCCTTAGGTCCTTCCTCCCTGTGCTTTTCCTCGCCCTGTTGCTGCAGGTCGCCGGACCTGCAGGAGCCACGCCTCAACCAGAAAATGCCTGGGATCTGCCCCCGCTGGTGCTGCCCGGTCTCGACGGCCAGAAACACCAGCTCTACCACTGGCACGGCAAGGTCATCCTGCTCAACTTCTGGGCCAGCTGGTGCGGTCCCTGCCAGATCGAACTGCCGCATCTGGTCGAATATCAGCAGCGCTACGGCGGACTAGGACTGCAGGTGATCGGAATTGGCATGGACGAGCCGGCCAAACTGGCCAACGTGGTCCGTACGCTTCAGATTCCCTACCCGGTACTCCATATCGATCCGCAGCGGGGCGGTCTGAAACTCCTGGAGCAATGGGGAAACCCACCGGGAGTATTGCCCTATACCGTGGTCATCGGCCGTGATGGAAGGATCGTGCTCAAGCGAACAGGAATCTTCGCTGACGAGGCTTTCGATTGGTTTGTCCGTCCCCTATTGGAAGGGGAGTCGCCTGTATCCTCTTTGGCTTCAGGGAACTACCCGAGATGACCAAAGTGTCATTTCATAACCGGCCAGACCCGGTCCGGCCGTCCTGCCGCTGCTATGGGAGAATGGCCTGCTGAAAAATATAGAGCTGTCTAAATCCGCCTCACAACAAACGATCCACCATGTGCCATTGGGGTGGATAACGTTTCAGTAGGTCCTTCAGGTACGGTGTCAGTTTTTCGGCCAGCAGCGCGCGTCGTACCCGGTCCTCGATTGAAGCAAACGCTTTTCGCTCACTTGGCTTGCGACCCACGATCATCACCAAATGGTATCCTTTGGGGGTCTTGATCACGTCGCTGACGGTTTGGTCCGGCAATGAAGCCAGTACCTGTTCCAGTCGCGGCATCCCCTGCCCTTCCTTGAGCCAACCCATATCACCGGCGTGTTCCCGGCCATAGGGATCGATGCTGTATTCGCTCGCCAGTTTGAACAGGCTCTCGCCTGCCAGGATTCTCTGACGCAATCGTTCGGCCAGTTCGCGTGTGTCCACCACAATCTGACCAATGTGGCGGCGCTCGGGCACATAGCCTATCTCTGGATGGGTCTGGTAGTAATCACGCAAAACCGCATCGTTGGGTATCCATTCCCGCTCTTTGGCCTGCAAGATACTCTGCACCAGCAACTCACGCCGGTAACCTTTCACCTGGGAATCCACTTCGATGCCTGCGTTCGTGGCTGCCCTGGCCCAGAGAAGCGTCTCATCAAGACCACCATCATCGCGTTTGAGTTCCGCCAATTTCCGGGACTTCAAAGTCTCGTAACGGCGCGCAATATAAAGGGAACGCGCGGCAGCCAGCGCATCCAGATCGGTGCCGAATTTTGTGCGCCACTGATCCTGAATTTCCACGGGGACATCGATATGTTCCCTCAGCTGCTGCAGATAGCGCTGGGACAGTAAACCGGTTTCGAACACCTTCAGTTGTTGCTGAAACTCAGGCGATCGATCCAACTGTAATCGCTCTGCTTCGAGCAACAAAACTTCGAAATTCACCAGCCGCTGAAGTATGTCCCCCCGAATTCGCGCCTGCTCCTGCTCGTCGAGCGTTGGAAACTGGGTGGCAAATGGAGATGACTGGATTGCCTGCTCCAACTGCTCCGAGGTTACCTGACGATCACCAAGCGTGACCAACACTTGAGCCTGGAGTGGCGTAGCGGACACCATCATCAGGGTGACAACCAGAATCAGACGCATCTTCATGCTGCTCTCTACAAGTCACTCAAAAAACACCGGACCTGCCCTGTCGCAGGCCCTCCATTTCTGGGGGGACAGGGGCCTGACCATGATACAGGCCCCTCGGCCAAATGTTGGGCACGCCGCGCTTGGCCCCACCCATGATCTTCTAGCGGGGATTGCGCCCGCCCAGATCCGGCGCGTTGGCGTGCATCCAGGCCACCGCAGCGTCGAAATCCTTGCCGATCTTCTTGCCTTGCCAGGTCATATTCTCGGCAAACAGCGGCACACCATGGCTATTGGTCTCATGACAAGAGGCGCATTTGAGCGGTCCGTGACTGCCATCGGGATTGTACTGGGGTGCCTGTTTGTAGGTGGTGGTGTCCACCCGCGGTGTTACCGGATACAGGCCGTGGATCGACTGGTGACAGGCCTGACAGGCCAGTCCGGCATGGCCCTTGGAATAACGCATGACGCTGTACTTGCCGGGTTGGTTGATAGGGAATGCCACGCCACCCTGACCTTCCACGAACGGTGCCGCATGGCAGTCGGCGCAGTGGGGTGCGCCCGGTGACAACCAGTAGTCCCGCCCATGATCGGCGGCGTCATAAGACACCGCCATCGCCCCCGTGGCGCCCTTGGGTAATTTCAGGGACTTGGGATCAGCCTTCGGATCGGCGGACAGGATGGTCACGTTGATGTCACCGTCCTCGTCCTTGTGGATCAACGGCTGGTTGCCTTGCATGGCGATCATGGCGATATCCGGAACCGTCCGCTCCCTGGCCCAGGTCAAGAGAATTCCGGACTTGCCGGGGGTGTCGTGACCATTCTTGTCCAACACCACCTTCGGATCGAGGTATTGTTCGATCAGTTTCTTCTCGCTCACCCCGAGCGCCTTGGCGATTTCAGGCAGGGACTTGTTACGCAGCGTCTCTCCTTCCTGACGGAAGGCCTGGGTGATGTGGTCGCGCTGATACAGTTCCCGCGACAGCTGGTTGTGACAGTTGGTGCACCACAAGCCTTTGCCCCCCTTGCCGTTGCCTATCCCGGAAACGTTGGCCTGCAGCCACTGGCCGATGGCGTTCAGGTGTTCCGGGGTTTCGACACCGTCGGTGTCCTTGCCCGGATTGGAATGGACGTCCCGACCGGCGAAACAGCCGCCCTTGGTATCGCGATTGTCGGCATCGGCATAATGATTGGTGCCCTGTGGGGTGATGGGATAACCATCCAGGGACCCATCCTGACGGTGGGCAGGATGACAACCGGCACAGGTGCCGGTCCGTCCGTGACTGTCGGAGAGTGGCCGGACGGTTTGATGGGCAACATGGAGCGCCTCGCTCAACGGCGGTAGCGGTACATCGTTCGGGGCCTTGCTGCCGGTCAGGGCCTCGGCAACCCCCTTGGAGCGCAGGACTCCGATCACGTTGTCGGCGTGGCACTTCTGACACAACACCGGATCGCGTCCCAGACGGTTGGAGAGGGAACGGCTGTCGGGATCGTACTTGGCGATGAATTGGGTGCCGTGCTTGGCGTCATGGATCTGCAGAATGGAGACAGAGGTCGCCTTGAGTCCGGCAATGTAGTCGCTGGCGCCCAGTCCCTTCCAGAAGGCAAACTCGCGCTTATATAGGGTATATTTGCTGCCGTTGGCATTCTCGTTGGAATGGCAGTTGGAACAATTGGGCACGTCGATGGGATTGGTGCCGATGAATTCGATCGGTTTGCCGCTGTGACTGTCCAGCACCGGCTTGCCGCTCTTGGCGTCCACCAGTTTCACCCAGGCCTCCTGGTAGGGTCGGATGTCACTCTCAACGATGGTCAGTGGATTCTTGGTCACGGTGCTGTCGTTGAAGGGGGTCAGAGGCAATCCCAGCGCATCCCAGATGCCCGGGTTGGTCAGCACAATGGGCACGTTGTCGAGAACCGGCGCCTTGGTATACACGATGGTTCCTTTCTTGCCGGTGTAATGCAAATGGCCGCCCTTGATGGGACTGGGAACCGCAGCACCTGCAGGGCCGTTATCGAGCGGCACCGGGATTTCGATCCCCACCCGCTGCTTTTCACTGTCCCTGCTGGTATGCTTGGGATTGCTGCCCTTCAGATCCTTGTATACATACAGGTGGGTCCAATAGGCGTTGGCGACGTTTTCGTGCTTGCCATACCTGCCATCCCCGTTGACGTCATAGGGAACGGTCCAGTAATAGAGCTTGGCGCCTTCGGAATAGGTGTTGTCCACATGGCCGTATTCCAGTTTAAAACGCTTGTCCCCATCCACCACCACCGTGGGATCCTTGGGATCACCACCCAACAGGCGCGGCAGTCCGAACGGCCCCGTGGCGGTCTTGACCACCTGGCTCTGGATCGAATTATAGGGAGGCAGGATACAGCAATAGGAAAAATCGAAGCCGGTACAGTGCATGCCCAGCTCGTAATTGATGGTGATGTTGTAATCGTTCTTGGGTTTCTGGGAATCGGGGATGGCTAGCGTCACACCGGGAAACAGCAATGCAACCGCCAGTATTGACCGGATATTCATAGTTACCTCCTCATAGGAACGTGCCTGGCACTTGGCCATCAAATGCTACAGCAGACCCTAAAAGCACTTTATTTTTTTAAGCTCCCATAATACGCCGCGATATTCTCCAAATCCATGTCTCCCAAAGCGGACACCATCGCCCTCATCACTGGATGATTACGGTGACCCTCCTGGTAAGCCTTCATCGCCGCCAGCAGATACGCGGCATTCTGGCCTGCCAGACTGGGATAATCTGGATTGGTTGCGATCCCGTCGACGCCATGACAGCCGGCGCATGCCGCGGCCTTCTGTCTACCAGCATCGATATCGGCGGCCTGGATCAAATGCATAAAACTCAGTAAGAAAACACCGATCAATGTTCTTTTCATGGTGAAAACCTCCTTTTTTGTTTTGCCACGAAAACAATGATATTTCAGATTATAACTTTTTTCTAATGTTTTTTGTCTGGTGGTTTTGCACCACTCCCCAATGGTTGGAAACACCCATTACTCTCCTCTGGATAGCGGAGATCATTGATTTCATGACCGAGATAAATGGCATGGTTTATGCTTAAATTCTTATGAATAAATTTAAATTTCAAGGAGCCGCCATGAGTGAAGTGATCGACCGTTCACGGATTCCTGCGACCGGCCTGACCGGTTTGAAAGAGAACTGGCGTTATGACCTGATCGCCGGTTTCCAGATCTTTCTCATCGCCCTGCCATTGTGTCTCGGGATTGCGATGGCCTCCAACTTCCCGCCCATGGCAGGCATCATCGCCGCTTTCGTGGGCGGGTTGCTGGTCTCGCGTATCAATGGTTCCCATATCACCATCTCGGGACCGGCCGCCGGCCTGATCGTCGTCACCTTGGGGGCGGTGGAGACTCTCGGCGGTGGCGACCCGGTGGCTGGATATCACCGCGCCCTGGCGGCCATCGTGGTCGCTGGCATCCTCATGGTGCTGCTGGGGCTGATACGGGCCGGTCGCTTCGTCGCCCTGGCGCCGGCCTCGGTGGTGCACGGTATGCTCGCGGCCATTGGCATCATCATCATCATCAAGCAGTTCTACGTCATGATCGACGTCAAACCGGAAGGGGAATTGCTGGAAAACCTCGCCGCCATCCCACATGCCATCGGGGAGATGAATCCCGAGATCGCAGTCATCGGCTTCGTCAGCCTGGCGATCATGATCGCATGGGAGGTCCTCCGCCCGCGAATCCGGCTGCTGCAGATCATTCCCGCCCCCATTGTCGTGGTGGCGGCAGGTCTGCTACTGGGGATGATGTTCGGCCTGGAACACCAGCACCGCTACTCCTGGCATTCCACTTTTCATATGGTCGGGCCACAGGAACTACTGCCGGTTCCCCAGCACTTCTTCGACGGATTCACCTTCCCCGACTTCTCCATGGTCGCCACCGGTGCATTCTGGATAGCGGTGATCAGTATCTGCCTGGTTTCCAGTCTGGAAAGCCTGTTGTCCGCGGCGGCCATCGACAAACTCGATCCTTTCCAGCGACAGAGCAACCTGAACAAGGATCTCACCGGCCTCGGCGCCGGCACTTCGATCTCCGGAGCGATCGGCGGGCTGCCAATGATCTCGGAAATCGTCCGTAGCACCGCCAACATCCAGTTCGGCGCCCGGAGCCAGTGGGCTAATTTTTTTCATGGTCTTTTCATGCTGGTATTCGTGGCTCTGTTTCCGGCCATCATCCACGAGATCCCCAAGGCCGCCCTGGCCGCCCTGCTGGTGTTCACCGGCTATAAGCTGGCCTCCCCGCGGGAGTTCTACAAGACCTGGGAGATCGGCAAGGAGCAGTTGTTCCTGTTCGTCCTCACCATCGCGGGCGTGCTCGCCACCGACTTGCTGGGCGGCGTGGCCATTGGTATTGCCGCCAAGATCGTGCTCCACATCCTGCGGGGGGTCAATCTCAAACAGCTGTTCAGCATCGCCTTCCAGCTGGAACAAGCCGATCCCGGCACTTGGCACGTGCGTATCGATGGCGTGGCGATCTTTTCCAATTTTCTTGCGCTCAAGAGCAGTCTGGCGGAACTCCCCCAGGGCAAGAAGATTGTCATCGATCTTTCCCATGCCGACTTCATCGACCATACCGTGATGGAATTCATCCATGAATTCTGCGAAGACTATGAAAAGCGCGGTGGCCATTGCGTGATCCATGGTCTCGAAGCCCATGAAGCCGTTTCCCCCCATCCCCTGGCGGCGCGCAAACGTCTCACGCCCGAAAAACTGCTGGACCGCTTCCTCGTCATCCACGAACAGGACGACCGTATCGAAGTCAAGATCAAGGGCGCCGGACTGATGGAGGCGATACAGAAACGGATGAAGGAGCAATTGGAGCAACTGCCCCGTGACAAAAAAATCGTCTTCGATCTTTCCGATGCCTGGTGTTTCACCCAGCCTCCTCTGGACTACATCAACGCTTTCGTCAGCGAGCGTCCCTCGGATCGTTGCGAAGTCAGGGGACTTGAAGGCAAACCCGTCACCCTGGAAAACAAATCATGATCCGCGATCTCGTCACCAATACCATCCAGCAATTCCGTCAGCAATCCAGAAAGGGGCTGACCACGGTCACCAGCGGGCTACGCCAACGCTCCCAGATCGCTGTTGCCCTGACAGCCGGCGCGTTATTGATCGCCGCCTATTGGGGGATCCAGGGTCGTGATGCTGCCCTGCCTTTCAGTCTGCTGGCGGTGACGTTCGCGCTTGCCTCCGGGTTTCTGGGCCTGGGGGCCGATCGCCATCCCAGATTACTTCGGCACGCCAGTTTCCTACTCCTGGGATTGTCCGGGATCGCCGGACTGCTGGGCGGGGGAACCGCCCTGGTCGGCAAGGTGTCGATCGACATGACTCTGCCTCTGGGACTGCCCTGGCTGGCCTGGCATCTACACTTCGACGCCCTGTCGGGATTCTTCCTCTGTGTCATCAGCGTGGTGCTGATCGCCGTCGCCCTGTTCGGTCCT
>CAYUPV010000113.1:0-9034 GCA_964445885.1 uncultured Methylococcales bacterium | reverse complement strand
TAACAATGATCCAATCATTCGAAGCCCCCTCACCACGAGGGGGCTTTTTTCATGGGGGCTAAGAATCACACCTAAATATCACCAGACTGCTTGAGGCTCAGTGTTATTGGCCGATACACCAGGACACAGCACCTAAAACCCCGTAAAGGGAACGGAAGGGGAGCTGCAAGCCGAGGGGTCTCGAGGGTGTACAACGGCCCAGCCGAACGTGTACGAATTCCAAGGGGAGGTCGTAACGAAAGTCCAGTGGACTTTGGCAGTCGCGTAAACAGCCAGACATGAAGGGCCAGGAAGGGCTTTCATGCGAAGCAGGATCGTTCAGCGAGAAAGGGGTCATTGAGTACCGAGAGACGAATCCCCTGCCTCGGTCCCAATGGAACTTTTGCGGTAAACGCAGAATATAGGCGTGATGAGGTAACTATGGAATGTCAATAGCGATCAGATTGAAGCAATGCGATCTCTTTGTTCCTCGAGCCAGGCTAATGTCGCCTGTAAATCGTAGAGTTTCTGGCGTTCCTTTGCCACCACGTGTTCAGGGGCGCGTTCCAGGAACTTTGGATTATTAATTTTGCTCTCCACTCTGGGTAATTCTTTTTTGAGTCGTGTCATTTCCTTGGATAAGCGCTGCAACTCGGCATCTTTGTCTATCAAACCTGCCATGGGAATAAGCACCTTGAGATCCTCTACAAGGGCAATAGCCGATTCTGGCGGGGTTTCATTGGCGTCCAACCAATGGATGGATTCAATCCGCCCAAAGCGTTCAAGCCAGTTGCGCCAGGACTCAACACGTTGTCGGTCTTTTGTGCTTCCATGTTGAAGTAAAACGGGTAATGCTTTCGCTGGAAGCAGGTTCATCTCGCCACGGATACGTCGGAGTCCCAGGATAAACGATTGTAGCCAGGCGATTTCCTTCTCGGCTTCGTCGTCGATGGCGGAAGGCTCTGGTTGGGGATAGGGCTGGCACATGATAGTCTGGCCCTGCACGCCTGCAATTGGCGCAGCCTTCTGCCAGATCTCTTCTGTAATGAATGGCATGATAGGGTGTGCAAGGCGTAAAAAGGACTCGAGTACATCTATCAGAGTCCGACGGGTACCGTATTGCTGTGAGGCCGATCCTGTCTGCAGGGAAACCTTAGACAGTTCAAGATACCAATCACAGTATTCATCCCAGAGGAATTCGTAAATTGCTGCAGCTGCGAGATCAAAACGGTAGGCTGCGATGGCCTCGACTACGGTTTGTGTGGTCCTATGGAAGCGTGCAATAATCCAGCGGTCAACAATACTGTATTCCACCTCTAACTGCTCATTATCATGATTCCGTTTTTCAGTATTCATGAAAACATAGCGGGAAGCGTTCCAGAGTTTGTTGCAGAAGTTCCGGTAACCCTCGATGCGCCCCAGGTCAAAACGGATATCACGTCCTGTCGTGGCAAGAGAGGCAAAGGTGAAACGCAGAGCATCGGCACCGTAAGAAGGGATGCCATCGGGAAATTCCTTGCGGGTTTGTTCCTCGATCTTTTTGGCCATGTGTGGTTGCATCAGCCCGGAGGTCCGTTTGGTAATGAGCTCTTGTAGGCTGATGCCGTCGATCAAATCCAGCGGATCCAGGACATTTCCCTTGGATTTTGACATTTTCTGGCCATGGGCATCACGTACCAAGCCATGGATGTATACGTCATGAAAAGGGACATCGTCCATGAATTTGAGTCCCATCATCACCATGCGCGCGACCCAGAAGAAAATGATGTCGAAACCGGTGACCAACACACTGGTGGGATAGAAGGTTTCTAGCTCAGGTGTTTGGTCAGGCCAGCCGAGTGTAGAGAAAGGCCACAGGGCGGAAGAGAACCAAGTGTCAAGGACATCCGCATCCTGATTCAGGGGGCGGTAGCCAAGTTGATATTTGTTTCTCACCTCGATTTCGGAATGGCCGACATAAATCTGGCCCTCTTCGTCGTACCATGCAGGGATACGATGTCCCCACCAGATCTGTCTGCTGATGCACCAGTCCTCGATATTTTCAAGCCATTGGAAATAAGTTTTGCTCCAGTTCTCCGGGACAAAACGGATTTTTCCCTCCTTCACAGCCTGGATGGCGGCATCGGCCAGGGGTTTGGCTTTGACGAACCATTGATCGGTGAGATAAGGCTCTATCACGGCCCCGGAACGGTCTCCCCTGGGTACCTTGAGTACGTGATCCTCCACCTTTTCCAGTAGATTGAGTTTTGTCAGGTCATCCAGGATCTTTTGACGGGCATCGAATCTGTCGAGATGGCGATAGGCGGCTGGAACCTTGTCATTCAGGCGCGCATCCGGAGTGAATATGTTGATTTGCGGGAGGTGATGTCTCTGGCCCACTTCATAGTCGTTGAAATCATGGGCGGGCGTGATCTTGACGCAACCGGTGCCAAATTCGGGGTCCACGTAAGCATCTGCGATGATGGGGATCTCACGTTCTGTCAAGGGTAGCCTGATTGTTTTACCGATGAGATCACGATAGCGGTCGTCATCTGGATGCACGGCGACTGCGACATCACCGAGCATGGTTTCTGGCCGGGTTGTGGCTACCACCAGGTATCCACTGCCGTCTGACAAGGGATAACGGATGTGCCAGAGATGTCCCTTCTCCTCCTCGGATACTACTTCAAGGTCGGAAACCGCCGTATGTAGTACTGGATCCCAATTGACCAGGCGTTTGCCCCGGTAAATCAGTCCCTCTTCGTATAATTGGACGAATACTTCCCGAACTGCCCTCGACAAACCCTCGTCCATAGTGAACCGTTCCCGTGACCAGTCCACAGAGGCGCCCAGACGGCGCAGCTGGCGAGTGATCGTTCCGCCAGAATGTTCCTTCCATTCCCAGATTCGTTGGATGAACCGATCCCGGCCCAAGTCGTGACGGGTTTTATCCTCCTGTTCCAGAATGCGTTCGACCACCATTTGGGTGGCGATGCCTGCATGGTCAGTTCCAGGCTGCCAAAGGGTATTATTCCCCCGCATCCGATGGAAACGGATGAGCCCGTCCATGATCGTATCCTGGAAGGCGTGACCCATGTGCAGGCTGCCAGTGACGTTGGGAGGGGGGATCATGATACAGTAGGGATCACCTTCGCCGGAGGGGGCGAAATACCCCTTCTCTTCCCAATTCTTGTACCAGCGTTGTTCAATGGTGTGTGGATCGTAGGTCTTTTCCATCAGTGGCGATGTTCATGTAATGTAAATCATAGAATTCTATCATCCCATGGCTTAAACGTCCGCTATGAACGCACCTTTATATTGGAACGAAGCGCAGGAACATCTCGCCCGTGACCCTGTCATGGCCCGACTGATCGATCTATATCCAGAACCACTGGTACGGTCAGGTGATTCATTTCATACCCTGATCCGTGCCATCGTAGGTCAGCAGATATCCATCAAGGCAGCAGACAGTGTCTGGGGGAGGTTGAAACGTCAAGTGAACCCGTTAGCTCCGGAGAACATACTGGCCCATTCCGAGGACTCCCTGAGAAAGGCGGGATTGTCCAGCGCCAAGGTCGATTACCTGCGCAATCTAGCCGCATATTTCAGGGAGCGGAATCTCACCGATGCCTATTGGCAGCAGCGCAGATATGAGGAAATCAGGGAGGAATTGCTGGAGATAAAGGGTGTGGGAGTCTGGACTGTCGAAATGTTTGCCATTTTCCATTTGCATGAACCCGACATCTTTTCTCCAGGAGATATTGGTCTGCAAAAAGCAGTCGGTAGGCTTTATTTCGATACCACGCGGATTAGCAGGGAAATATTGGAAGATTTTTCAGGTCGCTGGCGTCCATATCGTACCGTAGCAGCCTGGTATTTATGGCGTTATCTTGATCCCGATCCCGTGTATTATTGAAGGGTGTATCTCACTTCTTCCAGCTGATCAACAGGGGATCGCTGCGGCGGTAGTGTAACAACAAGCCGCAAAATCCCCGGGAATCAATCAAAATACTAACCTGTCGTTTTATTCGTTCTCAATGAAACAGACTTCACCTTCGCCTTTGACCACCTTGAAGGTATTGATCCCTGTTTGAAGCCCGATATTTCCGATCAGCACGACTGAGCCACCTGCCTCCAGCCCTGAATAGATTCCGGTGCCACCAATGAGATGCAGGGTTTCTCTAATTTTTAGGGTGGTAATACCATCGCCTCCGATCGGACAACCTTCGTCTCCCGAAGAATTAATGGTACCTGTGTATTCCTTGTCCATGAAAAGATGGCTTAAGGTGGAACCACGGCAATCATTCGGAAATTCAATAATGGTTCCCTTGAATGTTCCTGTAAGTTTAACCTTGTGTCTAGGACTTTTAAGAGTAAAGAAATAAACTCCCTGTTGGTTAGTACACTCTGGATCAGTGCAGATTGAGGCCGCATGCCCCCTGACTGGTACATAACATCCTGGCTTAGGGCCATCAGTAGCATATGCAGGCGAGAAAAGCAGCACACCGAAGGTGGCGGTGGCAAAAGTGAATAGAAATTTCATGGAGGCTGTCTCCTGAATTGATTTGATGGATGATCTTCGGAGAAGGGAAGCAGTCATCATGATATCTGGTTTCCCAAAAGGTCTCTAAAAACATTTCATGTACCAGAAAAGCATAGTCAAAATTACCGTGACAGTTATATGCTGGGCAGGGAGCAGGGGAGTGTTTTTCGGGACGCCGTGAACCCATCCCTGCGGGCTCGGGCACGGCCGTCCGGGCCGTGTACACTCTCGAGCCAAAGCCTCTGCCTCGGCTGTGGGCCTTTCATTCCCAGGGTGTGTGAAGGGGCTAGGCGCCGTGTTTTGCCACGGTAACTGAGTGGATAAGAGCACCAGCAGAAAGAGATCAGGGCGGATGGTCACTGGATGCTTGAATGATTTCCAGGAGTCGTGCTGGACTGGCAGGCTACCAGGAACATTCATTGGCCGGGACTGTAGTCAGTCCAGCTGATGGGTGATGGGTTTCAGACCCTGTGCCTGGTAAAAGCGGAATCTGTTCCGACCCTCCCGGCGAATGTTTTCCTCATCGACGACGATCTCTGCAATCCTTAGAAACTTCTCCCAGTCCTGTGGGGGCTCTGAACTCAGGTTGATGAGAAGTTCCTGGAATCCTTCAGGGGGGTGACCGGTGCCGATAAGTGCGGCAACGAGGGGGTCATTGGGGTAATTATCTACCAGAGTATGAGGAACGAAACTGCCCTGGCGGAAGGTCCAAAGCAGATCATCGAGGATCGTGGCTTCGGATGCATCGGAGACCCGGATGAATACCCGATGACCCGCCTTCCATGCTTTTTCCGTCAAACGGCAGGCGAATACGTTGCGAGCGGCTGGGGTACTGGCCGAGAGTACATAGAAATCCACCTGGGTCATTGACCAGCTTGATCGAGCAGGAATTGAGTCAACAGTGGCACTGGACGGCCCGTGGCTCCTTTGTTTTGTCCGGTATTCCAGGCAGTACCGGCAATGTCCAGATGAGCCCATTTGAACTTTTCCGTAAACCGGGCCAGAAAACAGGCGGCGGTGATGGTGCCAGCATCGCGACCACCAATGTTGGCGACATCGGCGAAATTGGATTTGAGCTGTTCCTGATAGTCATCCCACAGGGGAAGTTGCCAAGCCCGATCAAGGCTGGTTTTGCCAGCGTTCAAAATAGCCTGGCATAATGACTCGTCGTTACCCAAAAGCCCGGTTGCATGGCGTCCCAAGGCCACCAGACAGGCTCCGGTTAGGGTGGCAATGTCGATCACCAGTGCTGGCTCAAAACGTTCCGTGTAAGTGAGTGCGTCACATAGAATGAGGCGGCCTTCGGCATCCGTGTTGAGGACCTCGATGGTTTTGCCGGCCATGCTTTTGACGATATCGCCCGGTTTGTTGGCATTGCCGTCAGGCAGGTTTTCGGATGAGGGGATCACTCCGACCAGATTCAAGGGGAGACTCAGTTCCGCCACGGCCTCAAGGGTTCCGAGCACACTGGCGCCACCGCACATGTCATATTTCATTTCGTCCATGTTCTGCGCCGGTTTGAGTGAGATCCCCCCGGCATCGAAAGTAAGTCCCTTGCCCACCAGAGCGATGGGTTTTTCCTTCGCTTTGCCCCCCTGATATTCCAGTACGATCAGTTTGGCCGGCTGACGGCTGCCACGAGAAACCGACAGTATGGCGCCCATCCCCAGTTTCTCCATGTCCTGCTCTTCGAGGATCGTAACCTTGAGATTGCTGGACAGGTCGGCGAGTTTCAATGCCTGTTCCACCAGATAAGCGGGCGTACAGACGTTGCCGGGAAGATTGGCCAGATCCTTGGCCAACCCCATGCCTTTGGCAATGGCTCTACCCTCTCGAGCCCCGGATTCGACGTCGGTGCTTTCCTGTCTGTCGGCACAGTGAATATCGACGCTGGAAAGTTCAGGCAGAACCCCCGCTTCGCTTTTCATTTCCGTAAAGCGATAGCAACCCTGCATGAACCGCATCGCCAGCTGACGTGCTTTCCAGCGGTTGTCGAAGCCTTCCACCGGCGCTTCAATCAGCGCACAAAGCACCTGTTTCGAGCGGGTTTGGGAGACCGCCCTGATGCTTGCATCGAGTGATTTGGCATAACTTGCAGGAGGAATATTCTTTCTCTTACCGAGTCCGGTCACCAGTATCCGCTCAGCCCGGCAGCCAGGCAATTGATGCAGCAACAGGGTATCTCCGGGTTTGGCTTTGAAGTCTTCGCGTTTGAGGATCTTGGCCAGTAAGCCGTCACTTGCCCGATTGATGATTTCAGCGCTGGGACTGAGCTTATTCTTTTCGTGGATGCCAACGATCAGGCAATGGGTACGTTTTTTGTCGATGGCACCGGTGTGGGGAGCAAAGTCCATGGTGTAACCTTTCTGTCCTTCAGGCGGATTCTTCACCGGTCTGGGCGTTGCCGGTCTGGTTTTCACCCTCTTTTTCCAGAGTGGCGAAACGGGCACCAAAATACATGGCGATATAAACTTCTACTGCCAACATGATCATGTAGAGCAGGGCGGGCAGCCTGGCAAACGTAAGGCTAAAGAACAAAACGACGAACAACGAAGTGAATGCCGGGTGAGCCAGGAACTCCTCGTGCCTGATAGTGATCTTATAAGCATTGATATTCATAATTTTAGAGTACCTCCTCTCTATTTCGGACCGTTGAATTTTACAAGCTCTCAAAGCAAATTCATTATAAGCCAATAATGCACCGGATGGCAGGCGAGAGCCTGGCTTTTGAAATACCGTGTCGGTGAATGCTGTGGTAGGATTTCCTCATTTGAAGGTTGGAGAGCATCATGATCGAACAACAGAAAGACAAGCTGCGTCAAGGGCTGGAGCGTCTGCGAGAAGAACTCAAGAACAAAGATATCGATGAGGCAACCCGTCAACGGCTGGAATCCCTGGCTGCGAGAGTGGAAAGCCAACTGGCGAAGGAAAGGGACGAGGAAGTACATCACAGTCTCCTGAAAGAACTGGAAGAGGAGGTCATGCATTTCGAGGTTGCCCACCCACGACTCACCGCGATCATCAATGACATCATGGTGGCCTTAAGCAATATGGGAATTTGATCTCCCAACCATTAAAGTAATCGAGCATTGCCAATACTCAATCTTGTCAAGAAACTTCTGAAACCGGATCGCTCTCCCACCCAGCCGAGGGTTTATCCACGCTCGGAGCATACGATTTCCAGAGCCCGGATCAGCCCCAACGCTGTGAAGGTGTTGTATCGGCTTAAAAACGCCGGTTTTCGCGCTTGCCTGGTAGGTGGCTGCGTACGCGACTTGCTGTTGGGGCGTGAGCCCAAAGACTTCGATGTGGCCACCGACGCAAATCCACAGCAAGTTCGGGAACTGTTTCGTAATTGCCGCCTGATCGGGCGCCGCTTTCGTCTGGCCCATGTCCATTTCCGCTCGGAGATTATCGAGGTGGCGACCTTTCGTTCCGCGGCCACCTCCGAGCAGGAAGGCGATTGGGCCAGGGAAGAGGATACCGGAAGAGTGCTGCGTGACAATGTCTATGGCACCATCGAAGAGGATGCCTGGCGGCGGGATTTTACCGTCAATGCCCTTTATTACGATATCGCGGATTTTTCCGTGGTGGATTATGTCGGGGGAATGGAGGATCTTCGCAGTGGTCTGCTGCGTCTCATCGGAGCCCCGGATCAGCGCTTTCGTGAAGATCCGGTGAGAATGCTCAGGGCGGTTCGTTTCAAGACCAAGCTGGGATTCAAATTGGATGACTATTGCGAAAGCCAGCTGCCACAATTGGCGACATTACTTGCAGATGTTCCCCCCGCGCGCCTCTATGATGAGGTCTTGAAGCTGTTTTTGTCCGGCGATGCAGCGCAGACGTTCGAGAACCTTCGTCATTACAATCTGTTTGCGCCCCTGTTTCCCGCCACTGAAGAGGCGTTGTCACAGGAGCATGAAGGTTTTCCCCTGATATTTCTGGCCAAGGCCCTGGAAAATACCGATCTGAGGATACAGGAAGGCAAACCTGTCGCGCCTTATTTTCTTTATGCCACCCTACTATGGGAACCAGTGCGGTTGGCCGCAGAGCGGTTACAGACGGAAGGCATCGCCCCTCTGGTCGCCATGCAGGATGCCGTGGGTGAGGTTCTGAGTGAGCAGATCCGGCATGTCGCCATTCCCCGGCGAGTGACGCTGCCGATGCGCGAAGTCTGGACCATGCAGCTTCGTTTCGAAAAAAGATCAGGCCAAAGGAGTATGCGCCTCCTTGAACATCCACGTTTTCGTGCCGCTTATGATTTTCTGTTGCTGCGTAGTGAGGCCGGTGAGGCAGACCAGGAATTGACTCAGTGGTGGACCCGCTTCCAACAGGTGAACGAGGATGAACGCCGCAAAATGATTGCGGGGCCAAGGCGTCGACGACGCCGGCGGTCAAAAAACCGGGCCGGTGGGAAGGAGCCTGCTTCGTCGTGACCATGGCTGCAGCGGCCTATATTGGGTTGGGTGGTAATCTGGACTGATTTGAGTGGAGGTGGCATGGTCCAATAGCCGGCGAATGTCCGCTTCGTCG
>CAYUPV010000112.1:0-9041 GCA_964445885.1 uncultured Methylococcales bacterium | reverse complement strand
GCCTGATAGCGCAGCACCGCTTGCGCGGCGCTGCGCTATCGGCTCAGCTGTTGAGTTCCGCTTCGCTTCACTCCACCGGCTTGAAAGCCGCCGCGCTACGCGCTCTGGCTATCAACCCGTTGGAGCGGAAATACGCCCTGAGCTTCGAATGCTACGCATTCTCCGCCCAGAACGAATTCCGCTCAACAGCTGAGCCGTTAGGATCCCCATTGCCCCAACCCATCGTGGTCGACCACTTTCATGGGACATGGAAGAAGAATCCCCGCCCTGCAACAGGGGGTTGGGCGCCACGTCGAAGCTGACCCCTTTCAACACAAAGATTTTCAATACCTCGTCTTGGGGATTCCACCACTGCAATTGAATTGCCGGGAGGCTGTAGCGCCCCGGCTTCTCGAAGACATAGGAGTAGCTTTCCTGCCGTTTGCCGGTAAACGAGCCCCGTTCGGTGTCGGTACTGACCAGGGGAGGAGTGGGATAGACGGCCAGGCCATCGAGGCTGGCCGGTTGCAGCGGCGGCAATGCCATACCAGGCAACCCCTCGGCTATCATGGTGACGGTGCGGGTAAAGGCATCTCCCACCTTGGCTTTGCCCGGTCGTGGGTTCCAGCGGTCGGTCACCTTGAGATCGATACAGGTAACCAGCGGCAGGCCGGAATCGGCGCCCGGAACGGCCAGAACACTGAAGCGCTGAGGCGTTGTGCACAGAGTGACCGGCACTTCCCTGCGGTTTTCGCCACGGTAGGCAAATTCCACCTTGAAAGCGGGCACTTCCAGGTTGCCGGCCTGCAATGGGAACAGGGTGACGGTGTATTGGGCGGAGAGTTTACTTACCCCGTAGCTCTCCCTGGAGCCGAGCAAGGGACGGTCGTGGTCGCCCATGATCAGCATGCCCGATTCTTTCGGCAGATCGAACCGGGGCACTCCGGAAAAAGTGCCGCTGGTGTAGAGCGTGATATTGAGATCCAGTCGCTGGCCGACCCAGATCTTCGCCGGCCGCTCCAGTCGGGTCTCCAGGCCCGCCGCAGGCGCGCCTGCGGAAACGACCGGTACCTGGGCGATCAGACTGAAAAGCAGCAGCAGACTGGCAAAGATACGCGCCTTCATCGCTCCCCCTCCGATTGTTTTGCGTCACTCCCTTCAGTCTGCTCATGAGCGGCCTGGTAGGAAAACTTGGCGCGCAGGAAATCCGCCGGCCGGGTCTGTACCCGGCGCAGCCACATAGCCCGAAGCTCCACGTCTGACAGCCGCTTCTCGCCGCCGGCAACCGTCTGTTTCTGAGCGTCTGGGGCGCCTGCCGCCCTTTTGTCGAAGACGATCTCGTCCGGTGGCAGAACACCGCCGGTGCCCAGGTCACCCTCGTTCCGGGGCTGGAGCCGCTGCTGACGCCGCTTGGCCAGATCCAGGTTTTCCCTGGCCTGGCGCCAGTTCGGCCTGAGGGCCAGGGCCTGCCGGTAGGCGGCAATGGCCGCTTCATAGTTTCCCAACATGAGTTCGGCGTTGCCGCGATTGTAGAACGCTTCAGGCGTATCCTCCTGGCCAAAGGCAGCGGCTGCCGCCTTGTAGTCCCCGGCACGATACTGGGCGACACCGCGTCGTACGGGATCCTTGAAGACGGCGGCGGCCCGGGTATACTCCTGTCTGTCCATCAGCCACTGGCCCCGTTGATCCGGAGTGAAAAAAAGATCGGCCAGTGACCCCTCGACCTGCGCCAGGGCGAGGAGAAAAGCGCCCAGTGATAGGATGGCAATGGACGGGCCAATCATTCTGGATGGGTTAGTCATGGCTCACCACCCAGCTGCGGCGGAAGAAGGGCAAGGCCAAAAGCGCCAGCAAGGGCAGCAGCCAGTAGCCCATGTCGCGCCAACGCTGCCCCCGTTGTTTTGCCTGCCGGGCGGCGTTCATGCGGGTCTTGATGCGGCGGGCCAGTTGCCGTACATCCCCATCGTCGGCGCTCACCAGAGTCAGGCCGGCCCCCAGGGCTTTGGCTGCCTGCCGCAGCGCTTTCTCGTCCAGCGCCGGAGCCGGGGGGCTGCCGGGAGGTGCCTGCACCCCCTTGGGAGCGGCGATGGCATAGAGTAGAACGGGTATCGGCTGCCGCTGGTGAAACTGCCTGAAGACGTCGAATTGCCCCTTGGGCACGGCGTCCGCGATGAGCAGGATGGAACCGGCTATATCGGCCTTGCGTATGAGATCGACCGCCTGCTGCAGGGCCTGGAGCGGGTCGTCACCCTTTGTCGGCATGATATCGGGACTGAGCGCTTGGCTGAACATGTCGATGACGTTGGGATCGGTGGTGAACGGCATGACCAGGTGACTGGAGCCGCTGTAGGCGATCAGCGCGGTGCGGGCGCCGGGGCGCAGCTGCAGCAGATCATGGATCTTCTGGGTGGCTCTTATCAGTCGCGAGGGCTGGATTTCCCGGGACATCATGGTGGGCGTCACCTTGAGCACGAGGACCAGACCGGCCTCGTCCATGGCGAAGGGGGACGGTTCCCTTTCCCAGGCAGGAGCCGCCACGGCGATCACGCCGACGATCCAGAAGGCGGCCGCCAGATGCAGGGGGCGAAGTCTGCGGCGACGCCCTCCTCCCACCAGCAGATGCCGGAGCAGGTGCGGGGCGATGAGGGCCTCCGCTCCTGCTTGCCGGTGCTGCCGGCGCAGGGCGTACCCGATCAACCCGGCTACGGGCAGTAACAGGGTCAAAAACCAGGGACGGAGGAAGTGGAAGTTGTCGATGAAGGAGGTCATCCCCTCACCCTTCTGCCAATCAGCATCCCCGCATACAACAGCAGACTGAGCACGATCACCGCAGCCAGCGGCCAGTAATAGAGATCGAGCCTGGGACGGTAACTGATGCGCTCGATCTTGTGGGTGCTCAACTGGTCGATACGCTGATAGATCCTGTCCAGCGAGCTGCGGTCGCCGGCCCAGAAATAGTCGCCGCCGGTGCTCCGGGCCACGGCCTTCAGGGTCTCCTCGTCCAGCTTCTGCTCGCCGGCGGCCCGGGGATCACCCAGTCCCACAGCATGGATGACGATGTCTTCATCGCTGGCGATGTCGGCAGCCTTTTCCGGCTCCAGCCGGGAGCTGGTGTCATTGCCGTCGGTGAGCATGATCAGCAGCTTGTCCTGCATCCTGCTCTGCTTGAACAGGGTGATGGCCAGGCCAATGGCGTCACCGAAGGCGGTCTTTGGACCTGCCATGCCCACCCGGGCTTCGCGCATCAGTTCCCGCACCGTGTCCAGATCCTGGGTGAACGGAGCCTGGATGAAGGGGGCAGTGCCGAAGAGGATCAACCCCACCCGGTCCCCTTTGCGCCGCCGCAGGAAGTCGTCCAACACCTCCTTGACCGCTGTCAGCCGGTCGGTCTTTTGGCCATCGGCGCTGGTGAAGTCTTCGGTCAGCATGGAGGCCGAAAGATCCACGCCCAGGAGCAGATCGCGCGACGGTATCTCCTTGACCACGGGCGGCTCGATCCATTGAGGGCGGGCCAGGGCGGCTATCAGGAGCAACCAGCAGAGGGCGACAACCACAGTCTGCAGCCCCGTGCGCCTGCGGATGATCGAGCCACTGCCAGGGGTTTGGCCCGAAAGGGCTACCAAATCATCGAAGAAGGGGGTATGCACCGCCTGCTGCCGGTCACGCCAGGGCGGGACCAGCCAATGAATCATCAAGGGCAGAGGAAGGAGCAGGAAAAGCCAGGGGTGGGCAAAAGAGAACATGGCGGATTAATCCTCGGGAGGCAGACGGTGTCGCGCCAGCCAGAGGCGGGCAGCCTCGAAAAGATTCAGGACAGCCCCCTGATCCAGGTGCGCGAGTTCGGCCGGCGGGACGTAGGCACAGCAAAGCAGCAGCTGCCCACTGGCATTGTCGAACAAGGCTTCACCCACCGTCCGGTCGAGAAACGACAGCCACGCCTTACCGTAAGGGGAGGCCACCCGTTCCCGCCCGTAGGCGGACAGTGCCGCACGCTTGATCAAAACCGGCAGCTGTGGCAACAGCTGCTCGGGGGTATCATCCCGGCCCAACGCCCGTTCCAGCCGATCCAGCTCGGCCAGGGCCTGGCGGCGGTAGCGGTTGCGCTGCCAGCGCCGGTAGCCTGAAAACCCCCTCCAGCAAAGCAGGAGCAGCAGGGTCAGCCCCAGGGCGTACCAGCCCGGTGCCGGAGGCAGCCAGGGAGGCGGAGCAGGGACGACGATGTCGTGCAGGTTCTCCAGACTGGTCGTAGCCGCCATCGCTTCCTCCGCTTAGCGCGAAAGTTTGGGTGGGTGCCGGGAGTGTAGCCGAGATCCCGCCGTATCTGTTCGGCCACCGGATCGACGGTATCGATGGGCAAAATGGGCACGCCGAAGCGTTCCAGCGCATCGCGCAGGGACTTGAGCCGGCCCTGGAGAAACTCGGGAAAACGCTGCCGCAGACGTGGGTTCTGGCTGTCAAGACGGATCTGGTGGCGGCCGTCACTGACTGCCAGAGCCCCCCTGGGGGGCAGTCTTTTGGCCAGGGGATCGTAGACCGGCACCAGCAACAGATCGTTGTGCCGGCTGATCAGCCGCGCCCAGTGCAGCGTCTCCTCGTCCAGACCGAAGAAATCACTGATGACGCAGACCAGACAGTCGTGACCCACCCGCTGTGCGGTCTGGCGCAACACACGGTTGAGCATTCCGGGGGCGGACTCGATGCCCCGGTCGACGCCGAGACGCCGGTTGTGGTCGACGATGACGCGAAGGATCCGCATCACCGTCCGGCGGGATCGCTGGGGCCGGATCTCACGGATTTCGCTGTCGTTGAACACCAGAGCCCCCACCCGGTCGCCGCTTTCGACCACCCGCCAGGCGGCAAGCGCCGCCGCCTGGGCGGCGGTGACGGATTTCATGTTGACCTTCGAACCGAAGAACATGGTCAGGCGCTGATCCACCAGCAGCAGCACCGGGCGTTCCTTTTCCTCCGTGTAGACCCGCACATAAGGCCGCCCGGTACGACGGGTGGCCTTCCAGTCCACGGTGCGGATGTCGTCGCCGGGCTGGTACAGGCGCAGTTCCTCGAAGTCCAGTCCGCGTCCGCGCAGACGCGAGCCGTGACGGCCTGCGAGCAGGCTGTGCACCGGCTGGCGTGGCAGGAAACTGAATCCCGCCGCCTGATGCTGCAGACCGATCAACTCCCCCAGGTGGGTGTAGACCCCCGCATCATCGTCACCGTGGAGGATCGTCATGGAATGGACTGTCCGCTGCGGTTCCGGGGTTCATGGACCGGTTCGATGGGCGTCACCGTTTGACCTCGGAATAGACACGTTTCCAGTCCTTGGCCATATCGACCACTGTCCACCCGTTGGGTTCAGCCAGATCCAGCGCCTTGTCGAGACGTCCGACGGGACTCTTGCGGTCATAGGCCCATTCGCGCACGTCATCGGTGTGATGAATGATCATCCCAAGGCGGATACCCTTGCCGGCGGTGGTCCACTGCAACATCTGGAGGTCACCGTCCGAGTTGCCGAAGGCGGCGATGGGGCGACGCCCGATATACTGATTGATTCCAACCGGCTTGCCGTCCTTGTCGTTGATGAAATCCACTTTCGCCAGCCGCACCAACACCGGCTTGCCGTCACGCAGCTCGAAACGGGTCTTGACGCTGCTGCCGATCACTTGTTCCGGAGGAATCCCGTACACCTGCCCG
This sequence comes from uncultured Methylococcales bacterium, assembly GCA_964445885.1. Classification (GTDB taxonomy): domain Bacteria; phylum Pseudomonadota; class Gammaproteobacteria; order Methylococcales; family Methylothermaceae; genus Methylohalobius. The sequence continues at coordinate 3,371 of CAYUPV010000112.1, read as the reverse complement.
GTCCACGGACGCATGAACGCGATCCCCCCGCCTGAGACGATAAAGACCTTGAAGCCGTGGGCGCGCAGATAGTCCAGCAACTCCAGCATCGGTTGATAAACCAGACTGGTATAGGGGCGGTGCAGGGTCGGATGTCTGGCAGTACGCAGCCACTGTTTGACGATGGCCGAAAATTCGTCCGTCGTCATCCCCGTATGAGTCACCATGACCAGTTCGATCAGGCCTTTCTCACCGGACCTGGCCAGGGTCTCCAGGTCCCCTTCCAGGGCGGCCTTGAAAGGCTGGCGGGTTTTCCACTCCGGATGTTCCGCCGCCAGGGCCTTGAGCCGGTCGATGGCGAACAGGAGCTGAAAATAAGCCGGTTTTTCCGGCCAGAGGGTTCCATCGTTGTCGAAGACCGCAATCCGCTGTGCGGGTGGCACATAGTCTTTGCTGTCCGATCGCGTGACGGACTCGACAAAACCGAGGATCGCCTTTCTGTCCTGTCCCTCGTTCCAGGAAGGAAGCGGATCTTCCGATGGACTCACCCCGAGCGCGCTGCAGCCACAGCACAAGACCATGACCAGGATCACTAAGCCTTTTTGAATCTGTCCCATCATTTCATTTCCTCAACGTTGAAATGTACTTATACATTCAAAGGCTGCCAGCAACCAACGGCATCCGCTGCCAAGACGAGGGCGGACTGGGGACTTGTGATCATCAGCCGTGCAGATTCATCGCTTCCTTGTCTGGGTTTTCACCCTGACGGTCATATCCGCACCCTTGACCGGCACATACGCCCTCAGGATTCCGTAAAAAGGCTTTCCGCCCGTGGGGATCCCGTTCTTTCCTTCGCCTGAAGGGCTCAGCGTGATGGTATAGGTACCGTCGGGACTTTTTTCAGAGGTATACGTGGTCCTGTCGTAGATCTTCTTGTCGTCGGGGATCAGTAGCTTGTTGTCCGTGCCATAGAGGGTCACCGAGAAATAGCCGTTGTCATGCACGATCCCGGCCGGAACAGACAGAATATACGTATCCTTGCCATTGAAGGGCTTACCGTGTTCGTCGGTCAGGATCAGGCCATATCGTACCGTATCGGATGGCGTGCCCAGTTGGCCCAGCATCACACCAGCGGCCAGGGTGATCTCACCCACGTCACCAGACTTCTCACCAAAGGCAACATCGGGATCCACATAGGGCAGCGAAGTCTTGATAATGGACAGCGCGGAGCGCTCGATTTTGGCCGAAAATTCGTACACCTCCCGATACATATCCCCTTTGCCGCCTTCCATGCTGAAATACTTGCGCAAACCCTTCACTTCCTCGAGGTTGTCGACCCCCACCATGCGGATGAACACCAACCCCTGATCGGTCTCCAGCTCGACCACATGAAAGTCGCCCGCCGGTTTTGTCTGACCCGGGCGTATCAGCAGGATGGGCTTGTCCGGATTGACGAGGACCGCGGGGACATTGTGCTTCATGTCGAACACCGAGACTGAAAAAAACTTGTGGTACCGAGGCGTTCTGACAATGGCCGGACCATCGGAAAGACTGAACCAGTTGTAGCCATAATCCACGGTCGCCTGAGGGGTGACGACTGTATCATCGCTGGGATCCACCAGGCCGGTGAACCAGAAGGTGCCCTTCTCAAGCTTTTTCAACCAGCTGTTCATCTTTTGGTCTGCTGCTGGTTCGGATACTCACGGATATAGTTCTCGATCATATCCCGCAGATAGCGCTTGGCCTGCGGCAGTCTATAACTGCCGTTGAGAACGGATTGCCCAGGGCGGTAGATACGCATCAGGAAATTCCATCCAGGCGTGACATCGAGGCGGTTGGCCACCTTGCCGCATAGCGGGCGCGAGCCGTAATAGACGGTGAAGGTTCCATCATCGTTGAGTTTCACGTTGGAGGAGTTGACGATGGCGTTCCCACTCTTGAGAAAACCGTCCCTGCCATAGACCGTAATCGACCAGAATGCCTTGTTTTCCGGCACCTGATAGGTTGCCCGCCAGCAGGAGCCGATATCGTGATCAGCGCTGTAGTTCAGATAGGTGGCGTCCCATTCCGGAAAAAGCCCCCAGGCAGCAGCGGCGGCGATATGCCGGGTCTTTTCGTCGACCTTTCCCCGGGGGCCCTGCATGCCCTTGTAACTTGGGTATTTCTCCGCTTCCTTCAGGTATTGCGACCGCAGGGAATTCAACGAGGCATCATCCCATTCGAATGGTGGAAAGGGATCGGCGGAATTCGCGTGGATCACGAACTGATCCTGTAATTTATTGATCAGCTTGATCTCTTCCGGATCATTTGGATTGAACAGCTGAATACGAACACCTATGCCCACATATTTGATATCCTGCGGCAATTTGTGGACGCCGGGCTCATAGAAGACCGCGGGCACGTAGTGATCAATGTCGACCACATAGACAGAGGCATAGCGGCCGTCCGGGATCTCGGGGAACGTATCGTTGCCCCACCTTCGGTATCGACGGTAGCCATTGAATAGAGCGTGTCCCGGTTCATGCGAATCACGGTCTGCCTGTCCAGCGGCGTGACGTTTCTGAAGTGAAAGAATTTGTTCACGCCGCCGGCCTGTTTTGCAATATCCGATAACATCCGGTCGGACTCGGCACGGATAAAGGTTTCCGGTGTGACGATACGCTTCCCAACAAGTTTGGGGTTGAGAGAAGGCGTCGACTGGGCGCAGGAGGCCAAGGCACAGACCCATCCCAGCAAAAGTAATACCCTGAATAATGATATATTGTTCATTTGCTTCATGACCCCCCGGAGTCATAGTTTCGTTACTTCGCCAAATTGGCAAAGGGGCTGGGAATAATTGGAATGATCACGACACGGAAGCTCCGGTCACTGCCGATATTATTGGGACTGACGACGGAATATTGAGCCTCCATGGCGACCCGGATCGGCAGGGGACCAATTTTGTAGATGTTCGAATAGCCCAGTCCGATGGGGAGGGTGAGCTTGTTTCCGGAACCGGCCTCCCAATTGACGGTGATGTTGGGCGACATTCCGATCAGTTCGGTATCGCTGAGGCGGTAATTGATGAAATATACACGAAGATTCGTGATTCCCGTCACGCCACTGCCACCAGCGCCACCATATGATCGATCACCTGATCGGCGCTTACTCTGTCGGCGTTGGCCTCATAGCTCAGGATCAGGCGGTGGCGCAGACAGTCGTGCGCCACGGCCCGTACATCGTCGGGAAGGACGTGGTCGCGCTCGTTGAGCCAGGCATGGGTTCGCGAACACTTGTCGAGAGCGATGCCGCCGCGCGGGCTCGCCCCCACCTGCAGCCAGCGGCGCAGCTCCTCGTCGTGAATCTCAGGATGGCGCGTCGCGCTGACGAGATCGATGATGTAGCGGTCGATC
>CAYUPV010000111.1:0-9096 GCA_964445885.1 uncultured Methylococcales bacterium | reverse complement strand
ACCTACGACCAAGGGATTATGAGTCCCCTGCTCTAACCAACTGAGCTAAGGGCCCGGAAGCTGAATTGTCATTCCTCGAGGAAACTGCGCAGCACTTCCGAGCGGGAGGGATGGCGCAGTTTGCGCAGAGCCTTGGCCTCTATCTGGCGGATCCTTTCGCGGGTGACATCGAACTGTTTGCCCACCTCTTCCAGGGTGTGGTCGGTATTCATGTCGATGCCGAAGCGCATCCGCAGCACTTTGGCTTCCCTTGCAGTCAGGCTCGAAAGCACGTTCTGCATGGCCTCGCGCAGTCCCTCGATGGTGGCCGAATCCACCGGCGACAGGACCTTGGCGTCCTCGATGAAATCGCCCAGGTGCGAATCCTCGTCGTCGCCGATGGGTGTTTCCATGGAGATCGGCTCCTTGGCGATCTTGAGCACCTTGCGCACTTTGTCCTCCGGCATCTCCATGCGCTCTGCCAGCTCCTCCGGCGTGGGTTCGCGGCCCATTTCCTGGAGCATCTGACGCGACACCCGGTTAAGCTTGTTGATCGTCTCGATCATGTGCACCGGGATACGGATGGTGCGGGCCTGATCGGCGATCGAGCGGGTGATGGCCTGGCGGATCCACCAGGTGGCATAGGTGGAGAATTTGTAACCGCGCCGGTACTCGAACTTGTCTACCGCCTTCATTAAACCAATATTGCCTTCCTGGATCAAATCCAGGAACTGCAGGCCGCGATTGGTGTATTTCTTGGCAATGGAGATCACCAGCCTGAGATTGGCCTCGATCATCTCCTTCTTGGCCCGCCGCGCCTTGGCTTCGCCCAGCGAAACCCGGCGGTTGATATCCTTGATCTGATTGATGGTCAGATAGCTGGCCTTTTCGATCGCAGCCAATTTACTCTGAGCCCTGCGGATGTCGCTGGCAAATTCCTGCAACCGCTTGGCGTAAGGCTCCCCGGATTTCAGGTGTTGATCGAACCATTTGGAATCTGTCTCGTGACCGACGAAGGTGCTGATAAAGGACTTGCGCGGCATTTTCGCTTGTTTCACCGCCAGGTCCAGAATGGTTTTTTCCTGCTTGCGGATATCAGTCACGACAGTGGCAAGAATTTCCGCAAGTTCCTTGAAGAACGGCGGTGTGCGGCGGAATTCCATGAAGATTTCCGCCAGCCCCGTATAGGCTGCCTGCGTCTTCTCGTGTTCGTAACCATGTTGCTTGAGGCACTTGAGCACCTTGCTGTGGCGCTTTTTGACCAAGGCCAGTTTTTCCTTCACCTCCTCAAGATCCGGCCCTGTCTTTTCCACGACTTCGGTATCGTCGTTCCCTTCACCGGGGACCACTGGCGTGGGTATTTCCGCATCCATCTCATCGGGGTTGATGAAATCGGAGATCAAATCAGTGACCTTGGCCTCACCCTGGACCACATTTTCAAACGAGTCGATGAAGTGCTTGATCACGGCCGGGAAGCGCGACAAGGCCACGGCGACCTGGTTTTGCCCCTCTTCGATCCGCTTGGCGATTTCCAGTTCGTCCTCACGGGTGAGAAGTTCCACGGTACCCATTTCACGCATATACATGCGAACTGGATCAGTGGTCCGACCATATTCACTTTCAGTCGCTGCCGCAAGCGCGGCCGCGACCTCGGCAGCCTTCTCGTCATCGGCCACCACGATATCAGGCAGCAGATTGATATCCTCTGGCACCTCCTCCAGCACCTCGATGCCCATCTCATTGATCATGGCAATGATGTCGTCCACCTGTTCGGGGTCGACGATATCACTGGGCAGGTGATCATTGACCTCGGTATAGGTCAAAAAACCCTGTAATTTTCCTTTGGCAATGAGCTCCTTGATTTGGGACTGTTGCTGCTCTCGTCTCATAAAACAACCCTAACGATTGATCATCTCCGCAAAGGGAAACGGATTATTGTAACTGGTACTCAATTTATTTTCATACTGGCCTGATTTTTCATGAGCCGCCTCAATTCTTCTTTTTCCTCGCTGCTCAAACCCAGGCTGTCGGCTTTACGGGCCAAACTCTCCAAGCGCCGCTGACGCACCTTCTTTTGCAAGGCAGAGGCGGCATCGAGTAATTCACCCTCAGGATTTTGCAATGACTGCAGCTCCTCTTTGCTCAAGCAGGCCTGAACTCGTTCGTAATACGGGCTATTGCGAAAACAGTCCTCGGGACGGTTTCCTTGACAGTCTTGCAAAACGGATAACACCATGGCAACGAATTCACCACAATGCCCAATGGCGGCCATTTCCCTGAACGCAACCGGCAACCGGCCATACAGTTCCGGAAAATGAAGCAATATAGCCGCCAACCGATCCTCCAGCCTCGGTTGGTGCAGTAAAGACTTCTGCGACCTGCCACCACCTTTCCATTCCTTGTTTTCGACGTGGACATTGCCGGCAAGTTCCTTCAGACGGGCCTGCATCATACTGTGGAAGGGCCCCACCGGGAATTTCTTCAATAACGGTTGCGCCCGCTTGATCAAATCGGCCTTGTCTTCCAGCCGGGAAAGATCCAGCCCTTCCCCCAAGGCACGAAAGAAATACTCCGACATCGGTTCCGCCCCCTGAAACCGCTTGGTAAAGGCTTCCGCGCCTTCACGACGTACCAGGGAATCCGGATCCTCACCTTCCGGCAACCATAAAAAGGCCAGTTTCCGGCCTTCCCTGAGCAGTGGCAGGGCCACTTCCAAAGCACGCCATGCCGCTTTCCTGCCAGCCGTATCACCATCGAAACAGAACACCAACGACGCGCAGTGACGAAACAAAAGCTGCAGATGTTCAGCGGTAATGGCGGTCCCAAGAGTCGCCACAACATGGGGGATTCCCTGTTGAACCAGGGCGATCACGTCCATGTAACCTTCCACTACCAAGAGTCGGGAAGGCTTGCCACCGGCTTGCAGTAGTTCATACAAACCATAGACCTCCCTCCCTTTATGGAAAACGGGTGTTTCGGGAGAATTGAGGTATTTGGGGCCATCGCTGTCAAGTGCACGCCCACCGAAACCGATCACTTGACCTCTGCGATTGCGGATTGGGTACATGACCCGATGACGAAACCGATCATAGACACCCCCCCCTTCCCGTTCGATCGCCAACCCCGTCTCTACCAGAAGAGCGGAATCGAAACGTCTGCACAAGGTATCCCACTCGGCCGGAGCATACCCAAGCCCGAAGCGCTGGGCAATGTTCCCGTCCACTCCTCGCTGACGCAGATAAGCCACCGCTGTTTTTCCTTCCGTTTGGCGAAGCTGACAGGCATAGAAAACCGCTGCCTCCTGATTCAGCCGGACCAATGATTCGAGCCGACCGCGCTTGGCATCATCCTGTAGTGAGGGTTCACCAGCACCTTCACGCGGAACCGTCAGCCCATACTGGGCCGCCAGAATGTCAATCGCTTCGGGGAAAGAGAGATGCTCATGTTCCATCATAAACCCGATGGCCGAACCGGAGGCTCCGCAACCGAAACAATAGTAGAACTGTTTGCGTGGACTGACAGTGAAGCTGGGGGTTTTCTCGTCATGGAAAGGACAACGGGCGACAAAGTCACGGCCTGCCTTCTTGAGCGGAACCCGGGCGTTGACGATTTCGACGATATCCGCCCGTTCCAGCAACTCTTCGATAAATGCCTGGGGAATCCGCCTCGCCATCTAGGCAATCGGAGTCAGCCCTTGGCAAGCGCCGCCTTTACTTTGGCGCTTACCTGACCCATATCGGCCCGTCCCTGGAGTTGTGGCTTGAGTGTGGCCATGACCTTACCCATATCACGCATGCCAGAGGCACCGGTTGCCTCGAGGGCCGATCTGATCATGGCGTCGATCTCCTCGTCGGCAAGCGCTTCAGGCAAATAAGACTGGATCACTTCCAGCTCGGCCTGCTCTTTCTTCACCAGATCGTCACGTCCTGCGTTTTCGAACTGATCGATGGACTCACGCCGTTGTTTGGCCATTTTGTCCAGCACCACCAGCACCTGGGCATCATCCATCTCGATGCGTTCATCCACTTCACGTTGCTTGATCGCCGCCATGATCATTCGGATCGCGGACAAACGTGCCTTCTCTCCCCCCTTGAGAGCGGCTTTCATATCTTCGTGGATGCGCGCCTTGATGCTCATCAGACGATCGAGCGACCCTTACGCAGGTTTTCCAAAGCGTAACGTTCGCGTGACAAACGTTTCAGATGCCGTTTGACAGCTGCGGCAGCTCTGCGCTTGCGCGCTTCGGTGGGTTTTTCGTAGTATTCACGGCGCCGGACTTCCGACAACACGCCGGCTTTTTCACAGGCCCGTTTGAATCGACGCAGGGCGATATCAAACGGCTCGTTCTCTTTGACTCGAATTGCGGGCATCTAATCTCCTTACAGATATCGATTAAAATGTTCAGCTAGTAGATAGAGAAACATTAAATTATACTCCCAAAATCTTCTCATTTGAACTCAATCTTCATGTATGTTCTTGGAATCGAAACCTCCTGTGATGAAACCGGGGTCGCAGTCTATCATCCTCGCCGAGGTCTGCTGAGCCATCGGCTGTATAGCCAGGCTTCCCTGCATGCCCCCTATGGGGGTATCGTACCGGAACTGGCCTCCCGCGATCACATTCGCAAGCTGCTACCACTGATTCGTGAGACATTGGCCAGCGCAGACTTGTCGTTCGGGCAGCTCGATGGGATAGCCTATACTGCCGGCCCTGGCCTGATTGGCGCGCTGCTGGCTGGTGCCTCGATCGGCCACAGCCTGGCGCATTCCCTGGAGATACCGGTGGTGGCGGTCCATCACATGGAAGGCCATCTGCTCGCCCCCCTCCTCGAGACCCGACATCTACATCCCCCTTTTCTGGCGCTACTCATTTCAGGTGGTCACACTCTGTTGATTGAGGTCAGGCAGTTGGGAGTCTATCAGGTGCTGGGGGAATCTATCGACGATGCCGTGGGTGAAGCCTTCGACAAGGTGGCCAAGATGCTTGGGCTAGACTACCCGGGAGGACCGGTCCTGGAAAGGTTGGCACAACAGGGCAGCCCGCAACGCTTCAATTTCCCGAGACCCATGACCGACCGAGCGGGCCTGGATTTCAGTTTCAGCGGCCTCAAGACCTTTACCCTCAACACCTTGGCCAAGACAGAAGGCAGCCCGCAAGATAAAGCAGACATCGCCCGGGCATTTCAGGATGCGGTGGCAGACACTCTGGCCATCAAATGCCGGCGGGCGCTGCGGCAGTCCGGTATCCAGCAACTGGTCGTTGCCGGGGGAGTCTGCGCCAATCAGGCCATTCGATCCCGATTGTCACAAGTGGTGAAACGGGAAAAGGCCCGGCTTTTCCTGCCCCGCCATGAATTTTGTACCGACAACGGCGCCATGATCGCCTTCACCGGGTGTCTGCGTTTACTTGCAGGACAGCGGGAGGGTTCCACTATTCAGGCTCGGGCGCGCTGGAACCTCGAGGATCTGCCTGCTATTTCTCTCCGATCCGGTCTTCCTCCCCCCGAAGCAGGCGCTGGATATTACTGCGGTGACGCCAGAACAGAAACCCCGACATGACCGCCACCAGCACGGTGGTCGTCACATCACGCAGCAACCAGAAAGCATACAGCGGGGCCAGCGCCGCCGCCGTCAAAGCGGAAAGGGAGGAGATCCTGGTGAGTTTGGCCATGAGAAGCCAGGTGGCGGCCAACAGCCCCCCCATCCCCCAGTGGATTCCGGTCAGCACCCCCAGGGTGGTAGCCACCCCCTTGCCACCCTGAAAGCGGAAGAACACCGGATAAAGGTGTCCCAAAAACGCTGCCAGGGCCGTCGCCGCCACCACGGCGGGATCGACGCCGAGCCAGTTGGCTGCCGCCACCGGCAGCCAACCCTTGAACACGTCTCCGAACAAAGTCACAGCCGCTGCCGCCTTGCTGCCAACCCGCAACACATTGGTGGCTCCGGGATTATTCGATCCGGCGGTACGCGGATCGGGCAACCCCCACAACTTACAAACGATCACCGCACTGGAGACCGACCCCATCAGATACCCCACTGGCAGCCACAACCACTCCCACACCTTGCCATTCCCCTTGTCTCTGTGTCACTCTAAACGGGAACCTTGAATTTGCCTTCCCGGCAATTTTTCAAGCTCCTGACAGCCGAAGTTCATGTTACCAATGAAACAACGACCCTAGCACAACAAACTGTAAAAAATGGACATTATATTTCTGCGCGGACTGGAGATCGAGACGATCATCGGTATCTATGAATGGGAACGGGAACTCAAACAAACCGTGATCCTGGACCTTGAAATGGCCACCGACATCCGCAAGGCGGCGGCCTCGGACGATATCGAACACACCATCGATTACAAAGCGGTCGCCAAACGGCTGATCGGTTTTGTGGAGAACAGCGAGTTCTTCCTGGTGGAAACCCTGGCGGAGAAAATTACCGAGATTATCCTGAACGAATTCTCGGTGCCCTGGGTCAAACTGATTCTCAATAAGAAAGGCGCCATCCGAGGCGCCAGTGACGTTGGGATCATCATCGAAAGAGGCAGGCGCCCGGATGGCTAAGGTATTCATCAGCATCGGCAGCAATCTTGAGCGCGAACGCCACATCCCCGCAGCCATCGAGGATCTCGAACGAACCTTCGGTCCACTGATGATCTCCAGTATTTATGAAAGTGAGGCGGAAGGTTTCGAAGGACCGCCGTTCCACAATCTGGTGGTGGCATTCGAGACCGGACTGGCGGTGGAAACCGTCTACGAAAAACTCAAACAGATCGAGTGCCGCCATGGTCGTGGCCCGGGAAGCCGCAAATTCGTCTCGCGCACCCTGGATCTGGATCTGATCCTGTATGGAGATCTCGTCCTGAAAGATCCCCAAACCGGCAAGCAACTGCTTCCACGCGATGACATTCTCCGCTATGCCTTCGTCCTGGAACCTTTGGCGGAAATCGTTCCGGAGCTGCGTCACCCCATATTGCAAAAGACTTACCGCGAACTCTGGCAGGCCTTTGACCGGAGCAAGATCAGGCAGAAGAAGATCGAATCATAGACTGCGCCCGCCATCCACCGCCAGGATCTGACCGGTCACATAACCCGCATCACAGACCAGATAGCGTACGGCCTTGGCGATATCCTCCACCCGCCCCATACGCTGCAGCGGAATGCGTTTCAACAGATCGGTTTTCTCAGCCTCACTGACCGGACCTTCGGGCCATAGGATGGCGCCAGGCGCCACGCCATTGACCCGCACCTCGGGCGCCATCTCCAGGGCCAGAGATCGGGTCATGGCGGCAAGCCCTGCCTTGGCAACACTGTAGATGGGAAATCCCAGCCTGGGACGCAACCCGTGGATATCCACCAGATTGACGATACTCCCCCGCCAACGCTTGAGCTGAGGAAAGGCGGCCTGGGAGAGGAAGAACGGCGCTTTCAGATTACTGGCCAAGAGTTCTTCCCACTGAGCCTCGGTGGCCTCCCCCAACGGAGTAGGATAGAAGGCGGAGGCATTATTCACCACCGCATCCAATCGTTCCCAGGCACCCACCGCTTCCGCCACCAGGGACTCGATGGCCGCGACCGAATCAAGATGGGCATGGACAAGAATGACGGATTCAGCCCTCCGTTCCTCCAGGCGTTTCCGTAATGCCAGCGCTTCCTGCTTCGAACCACGGAAATGGAGGATGAGATTGTACCCTTCCCGGTGCAGGATTTCGGCGATCCCGGCACCGATTCGGCGAGCCGCGCCAGTGACCAGAGCGACCTTAACCGTCATAGAGTATCCTGATGGCGATCCCTATCAGGATGACTGCAAACAGACGTTTCAATACCTGTGCCGGTATCCGATGCGCCAGGCTGGCTCCGAAGGGGGCCACGAGGGTACTGGAAGCGACAATACCCAAAAAAGCCGGCAAATAGACATAACCGATACTTCCCGGCGGAAGCCCGGGTGTGTTCCAACCCAGCACCCCGTAACTGACCGTTCCTGCCAAAGCGATGGGGAGCCCGCAAGCACTGGAGACTGCTACCGCCGTGCGCATGGGGAAAGCCCAACGCACCAGCAGAGGAACCGTCAGGGTCCCACCACCGATCCCCAACATGGCCGCCAACATACCGATCCCGCCACCCGCAGTAGTCAACAATGAGGGGTTTGGGAAGCGGGCCCCGGGATTTGGTTGCCACCGCCATCCCATTTGAACGGCAACCCCAAGCAGATACAAGGCAAAAACGCTGGCAAGCCATTCGGCGGGCAGTTGCTCGGCCAGCCAGGCGCCAGCCACCGCTCCCAGCACGATGCCTGGAAGCAGGTGTTGGACCGCCTCCCACTTCAGCGATCCCAGGCGCCGATGGGCCAAAGCGGAAGACAGGCCCGTCACCACGATGGTTGCCAGGGAGGTAGCCACGGCAGTCACTGCAATGGTCTGGGAAGGAAATCCCTGCCAGGCGAACAGAAACAACAGCGCCGGCACCAGAATGACTCCCCCTCCCAAACCGAACAATCCAGCCAGCAGCCCTGCCACTGCGCCGCAGATGACATAGAGAGGCAGCAAGATGACCAGTTCGTTCAAATCAAGAATCCCTTACCAGTTGCCGATATCCGCGTTCTCCCCTTCCCCTCCTTCGGCGTTGTCGGCACCCAGGGAATAAAGGTCATAATCCATCCCCCCGCGCTGTGCCGGAATCTCGTAGTGGAAGGGGAAACCCCAGGCATCCACCGGGATGTTTTTCTTACGCAGATAAGGGCCATTCCAGTTCACCAGGCCATCGGGGGCCTTGACCAGGGCCTCCAATCCTTCATCCCGGGTCGGATAACGACCATTATCGAGGCGAAAATTGTCCAGGGCGGTAGCCAGCATCTCGATCTGGGATTTAGTGGTCTTGACCTGACCCTGCCCCAGTGCACTCATCAGCCTGGGACCCACCAAAGCCGCCAGCATCCCCAGGATGGCCAGCACGATCAGCAGTTCGATCAGGGTAAAACCATTGGCAGGTCTATGTATCATGATTCCTCTCATTGTCAAATCACCTTGTTACAGTCCAATCTTCATCAATTTTTCTGGCCGTTCTCACCGTTGCGATGAGAGGGCCGGTTTGGGCTAAGACTCATCGCCACCGGCAGATTCACG
>CAYUPV010000110.1:0-9119 GCA_964445885.1 uncultured Methylococcales bacterium | reverse complement strand
CGCCAATCAAGAAGCGGAATATTAGTTCCATCAGGGGTGACTGTCAATTGTTTTTTTGAAAATTCCGATTCTTTTGGCCATCACCCCCAGTTTTTGGCCGAAGTGACATGTTGGCTCCCCCAATCAAAGACCAAAGATCTGCACCAAAACGATACAATTAATCTTTACAAGACCCCTTTGAAGCGGAACACTATTGGGGCTGGTGATAGTGTTTACACCGGATTAAACCAGCTCTTTTTATACATTGCATGATCAAGGAGCCTGATACCAATGAAAGCCCTGATAGCCCTGATAGCCATTTTGACAGTCATCTTCATTTTGCCTATCACCTGCTCTGGAAGAGGCAAGATGCAGGCATCGTCCTTAAGGGGCGCATATAAATCTGCTCGTCTGATGAAGAATTACATACGCGATGACACCAAAAGACTCGAGTTTCAGATCGCGTTCGGCACACTGCAGAAAATCAAGACTGAGGAAGCCGGTTCCGAGGCGTTCCTGGATGCCATCGATGGCAAAACGGCCGATGAAATCATCGCTATGGCCAAAGAGGAAGTCAACAAACGCATCGCCCAAGGTGACAAGCGCTTTGCCAAATACAAATCCTGGGATGAAATGGTCCAACAGTTGACCAAGGACACCCCAAAAGTGTTGGGAAGGGAAAGGGAACAACACGCCTTCGAATAGAGGCGAGCCGAAAAGGATGCGCTAAAACACCTTGACTGCGAGAGATTTGAAATTGACCCAGAGGGGCTGACCGAACGTCAGCCCCATGTCTTTCGCTGACGCATGTGTCACCAACGCTTCGAATCTTTCCCCCGCCAAAACAGTCACACGCACACCTTCTTTCGATTGCTCCATTCCTATCACCTCCCCCCGGAAACGGTTACGCATACTCGAAAACAAAGGCGCCAAGGAAAGGGTGATATCGCACGGATCAATGGCAACGTGAGAGCCATCCCCGGAAGAAGGAAGAACGACCTCGATCTTTCCGGTATCAAAGCGATCCCCACTACAACGACCGGAGAACACATTACCGCAGGGAGGTACCGTCAACTGCCCAGCCTCCAGGGCGATCAATGAATCTGACAGGGCTTGAGACCGGTGAACGTCATGGCTGCTGAAAACCAATGCAGCCTTGCCTTCCCTCACCCAGCGGCGCAGTATGTCCTCAAGACATTGATTCGCACACTTGTCAAGATGGTTGAAGGGTTCATCCAACAGCAGAATTTCTGGCTCCAGGACCAAACACCGGGCCAACGCTACCAGCTGACGTTGACCACCCGACAACGCTACTACCGATAATAAAGGATCGGCATCGAATCCTACCGAGGACAAGATGGACATTGACCGTTCACGGCGCTGCCTCTCTTTCCTTAGCTTCAATCCCAGCATGACATTTTCGAGCGCTGTTCCTCGAAACAGGTATGGCTGCTGCATGACCCAACCTATCCGGCGCCGAATCGATCTGCTTCTGGCAGAGACTAAACGCCCTTTCATGCGTATCTCCCCTTCCACAGGCGCCTCCAGCAGCGCCAAAAGCCTTAATAGCGTGCTCTTACCCGAACCGTTGGGTCCCACCAGGGCAGTTATTCCATCACGAATGGTCAACCGGTCAATTTCCAACACCGTCCTGCCATCATAACGCTGGCGGATACCCCTCAGTGCATAGACACTCATCTCTGCTCCTGCATCCACGACAGCACATAGTTAAGTACGAATGCCACTGTCAGCAACACCAGACCCAGAGCCAGGCCCAACTCGAATTCCCCTTTGCTTGTTTCCAGGGCAATGGCCGTAGTCATGGTTCGGGTGTAGCCCGCGATATTGCCACCCAGCATCATCGCCACACCGACTTCACCGATGGCCCGGCCGAATCCATTCACCACTGCAGCCAGGACCCCGACGCGAGTCTCCAACAGCAGATACCATCCCCGCTGCCAAAGACTCGCACCCAGACTCTCCAAAGTAAGCAGCAGGCGGGGATCCGCGCTCATGACAGACGTGCTCACAAGGTGAATCAACAGCGGCAGGATCAGAAGACTCTCGCCGATGATCACCGCCCAGGGAGTGTACAACAACCCCAGATCCCCCAGCGGTCCCTTGCGGCTGAGCACGCCGTAGAGCAACAAGCCCACCACCACCGTGGGAAGCGCCATCAGAGCCCCAAGGATCTGCCGCAAGAGCCGGCGACCTGGAAATCCCCCCATACCAATCACAACCCCTGCCGGTAGAGCCAGCAACCCGGAGACAATGACGGCGGCGAAGGAAATCTTCAGTGAAGTCAGTACGATCAGCATGACTTCCCCGTCCGCTGAAAAAATCAGCGTCAGTGCAGTACGTAAAGAAGCTTCAAAGTAATCCATTCGGGTTAGAATAATATCTTTTGACTAAAAAGCAGAACAACTCCGATGCGTACCAGCCAATTTCAATTACACACGCTCAGGGAGACCCCCTCTGACGCCGAGATCGTCAGCCATCAGCTGATGCTCCGTGCCGGCCTCATTCGCAGACTGGCAGCCGGACTCTACACCTGGATGCCCATGGGTCTTCGGGTCTTTCGCAAAGTGGAACGCATCGTCCGTGAGGAGATGGACCGCGCCGGGGCCCTGGAGATTCTGATGCCGGCCCTGCAACCGGCAGAGCTTTGGCGCGAATCCGGACGCTGGGAACAGTATGGTCCGGAGCTGATTCGACTCAAGGACCGGCACGAGCGTGAATTCTGTCTGGGACCCACCCACGAGGAGATCGTCACCGATCTGGTGCGCACCGAGATCAAAAGCTACAAGCAGGTGCCGGTCAACTTCTATCAGATTCAGACCAAATTCCGCGACGAAATTCGCCCCCGCTTCGGCATCATGCGCGCCCGTGAGTTTATCATGAAGGACGCCTACTCCTTCCACACCGACATGGACTCGCTGCAACAGACCTATCAGACAATGTTCAACGCCTACAGCCGGATCTTCACCCGCCTGGGACTGGATTTTCGCGCAGTGCTGGCCGACACCGGGGCCATCGGTGGCAATCTTTCCCATGAGTTCCACGTACTGGCCGATGCCGGTGAAGACGCTATCGCCTTCTCCACCGAGAGCGGTTACGCCGCCAACGTGGAAATGGCCGAGGCCCTGGCTCCCACCGGACAGCTTCCGCAGCCCTCCCAGCCGCTGGCACTGATGGACACCCCAGGCCAACATACGATCGATGAAGTCAGCCGGTTTTTCAAGGTCCCGCCGGAAAAGATCCTCAAGACCCTGCTGGTCAGGGGTGAGGAAGGTCAGCTGGTGACCCTGCTGCTGCGCGGCGACCACGAACTCAACCGTGTCAAGGCCGAGAAACTGCCCCAGGTCAAGGCCCCACTGGAATTCGCCTCGGAGGCTGAAATCCATGCAGTGACCGGTTGCCATTCCGGCTCCATCGGTCCCATTGGGTTGGACATTCCCATGATATGTGACCGCAGCGCAGCCGTACTGGCCGACTTCGTATGCGGCGCCAATCAGGACGGCAAACATTACACCGGAGCAAACTGGGAAAGAGACCTCCCGCTCCCTGAGGTCGCCGACATACGCAACGTCGAAGAAGGCGATCTCAGCCCTGACGGCAAGGGCACCCTGGTGATCAGAAGAGGTATCGAGGTCGGTCACATCTTCCAGCTCGGCAGCAAATATTCCGAGGCTCTCAGCGCCACCATCCTGGACGAAAACGGGCGCGAGCAAGTGCTCATCATGGGCTGCTACGGCATCGGCATCAGCCGGGTAGTGGCCGCCGCCATCGAACAGCACCATGACGAGCGCGGCATCACTTGGCCCCAGGCCCTGGCTCCCTTCCAGGTGGCACTGGTACCGGTCAACATGCACAAGTCCCAACGTTTGAAGGAAGCCACCGAAGCTCTCTACGAAGAACTTCGGCAAACCGGCATCGAGGTGCTGTTCGACGACCGCCCTGCCCGCCCCGGCGTCATGTTCGCCGATATGGAACTGATGGGCATTCCCCACCGGGTGGTCCTAAGCGAGCGACTACTCGATGAAGCCATGGTGGAATACAAGGGGCGCAAAAAAGCTGAAGCCAGTAAAGTGGGAAGGGATGAAATCGTGTCGAAGTTGCTCCAGTTGGTAGGGTGAGCGATAGCTGACGCCCCCCCATGATCGAAATCGAACACCTGCACAAACGCTTCGGTGACTGCGTGGCGGTGGAGGACATTTCCCTCACCGTCAGGCCCGGCGAGATTCTGGGCTTCCTGGGCCCCAACGGTGCCGGCAAGACCACAACCATGCGCATGATCACCGGTTTCCTGCATCCAGACGGCGGTACGGTAAAGGTCTTCGGCCACGATGTGCGTTCCGATGCCCTGAAGGTCAAGTCCTTGCTGGGTTATCTGCCGGAGGGGGCGCCCGCATACGGGGAGATGACCGTCAGGACTTTCCTCGACTTCATCGCCTCGGTCAGGGGACTGAAGGGTAAGGGAAAAACCCGACCTCTTGACAATGTGATCGAAAGGCTGGAACTCCAGAGCGTCCTCGAGCGCCCCATCGATGCCCTCTCCAAGGGTTTCAAACGCCGTGTGGGACTGGCCCAGGCGATCGTTCACCGGCCACCGGCACTGATCCTGGATGAACCTACCGATGGGCTCGATCCCAACCAGAAACACCAAGTCCGCCAGCTGATCGGTGAACTGGCTGCACACAGCCTGATCATCGTTTCCACCCACCTGCTGGAGGAAGTGAATGCGGTCTGCACCCGGGCCGTCATCATCGCCAAAGGGCGCAAAATCGCCGATGCCACCCCGCTGGAACTTGAACGTCGCTCACGCTACCACGGCGCCGTTTGCCTGCACCTTCGGACACCACAGCTAGAGGCGGAGCTGGCTATCCTGCCAGGCGTAGCCGCCATCGAGAGGGATCCGAAGCTAGCTGGCCGCTTCGTGCTCATACCGGAGGCTGGTTTCGACCTGTTTCCCGCGATTCGGGACTGGATCACCGAACGGCCAGTGGAAGTCGTCGAACTAAGCATCGAGCGTGGTCATCTCGATGAAGTATTCCGCCGTCTGACCACCGAGGAAACCGAATAATGCGAATGACCTGGATCATCTGCCGACGGGAACTGGCCGCTTATTTTGCCACCCCCCTGGCCTACGTGTTCCTGGTAATCTTTCTGATGCTCAGCGGCCTCTTCACCTTTTACCTGGGTGGATGGTACGAGCGGGGCCAGGCCGACCTACAACCCTTTTTTAACTATCACCCTCTGCTCTACCTTTTTCTGATTCCTGCAGTGTCGATGCGGTTATGGGCCGAGGAACACAAGACTGGCACCGTCGAGCTGCTATTGACCCTGCCAGTTACCCTGCGCGCAGCAGTGCTGGGCAAATTCCTGGCCGCCTGGGGGTTCGTCGCCCTGGCCCTGGTGCTGACCTTGCCCCTGTGGCTCACCGCCAACTGGCTGGGGGATCCGGACAATGGCGTCATCCTGGCCGCTTACCTGGGTAGCCTGCTGATGGCGGGAAGTTATCTGGCCATCGGGGAATGTCTGTCGGCGGCCACCCAGAATCAAGTCATCGCCTTCATCCTCACGGGGTTGGTGTGTTTTCTCTTTGTCGCCGCAGGCTCCCCTCTGGTACTCGATGCTTTCTACCGCTGGACCCCAAGCTGGCTGGTTGATGGCATTGCATCATTGAGCTTTCTGACCCATTTCCGCGATATCAGCCGGGGGGTACTGAGCGTGCGAGATATATTGTTCTTCCCAGTTGTATCCTGTGGGTGGCTATGGGCCTGCGCAGCCGTGATCGAAAAAAAGAAGGCAGGTTGAGACGATGCGCAAACGCTTCCCTGTTTGGCTGATTCTTCTTATCACCTTGATGACGGCATTGCTGATCAGTCAGCTGCCGGATCTCAGGCTCGATCTGACTGAAGAAAAACTCTACACCCTATCCCCCGGCACCCTGGACATTCTGCACCGGCTTCCGCATCCGGTCACCCTGGAATTTTATTTTTCCGACGAGACCACCCGGGATATGCCGCTGCTTCGCGACTATGCCCGTAGGGTGCGGGCCTTGCTGGAAGAATACCAGCGCGCTTCCCAGGGAAAGATCCACCTCAAAACCATCGATCCCGATCCCTTCTCCGAGGACGAGGACCAGGCAGTAAGCCGGGGAATTCGCGCAGTGAGACTGGCGCCGGGGACTCCCCAGATTTATTTCGGCCTGGCGGCCCTGAGTGGCGACAAAAAAACCCCCATCCCATTTTTCAATCAGGAGCGGGAAGTCTGGCTCGAATACGATATCAGCCAGCTGCTGGTCCAGTTGATACGCAACCATCCCCCGCGCTTGGCCATCTATGCCGAACCCGACCTTCTGGTCCAAGGCGGCATCAATCCCTACAACCAACAGCCTCAGCCACCCTGGGTGGCCCTGGAGACCCTGGAGCGGTTCTATGACATTCAGTGGCTGCCGAAAGCATTCGAACAGATTCCCGAAAGCACCGACCTGCTGGTGCTGATCCACCCCAAGGCCTTGACGAAAAAATCACTGTACGCCATAGATCAGTTCGTGGTTTCTGGCGGCAAGGCGCTGATCTTTGTCGACCCCTACGCCGAGCTGGACGGGCCGCCGGCTTTCGTACAGCCCGGCCGGGACAAACATTCCGACCTCAACCGCCTGTTCCGCGCCTGGGGGTTCGAGCAGACCGAACGGGGTTTCGTGGGCGATGAACGTTACGCCTCCAGAGTCACTGTGGGCAACCGCTCGGCAAGACATCTGGGCCTCTTGACACTGGACCGGGAAGCACTGAGTGACGACGTGATCGTGGCCAACCTGGACAAACTGGTGCTTTCCTCCGCAGGCGCCCTGCGTCCACTGCCCGACTCCAAGGTACAGTTTCACCCCCTGGTGCAATCCAGCACCGATTCCATGCTGATTCCCGCCGCCGCCCTGGACTATCTGTTCGACCCCAACATGCTCTATGAAGCCTTCAAACCCGGTGGCCAGCATTTCACCCTGATCGCCCGCATCGAAGGGCAACTCTCCAGTGCCTTCGGGGCCGAACCACCCGAGGGAATCGATTCAGAACGTCATTTGGCACAGGGAAACTCCCCAGCCCGACTGATCGTCGCCGCCGACACCGACATGCTTGCCAACCGTCTGTGGACCAGATTGGAGGCCAGCCCGGACGGTGAACACCTGGTGGTGCCTTTTGCCGACAACGGCACCTTCCTCATCAACGCCATCGACAATCTCAGCGGCCACCCAGACCTGATTGCCATCCGTGGCCGGGGCCGCTTCGAAAGGCCCTTCACGGTGGTCGAGGAGATGCGCCACAAGGCCCAGCGGCAGTTTCAAACCAAGGCAAAGACCCTGCGGCAGCGCCTGGAGGAAACCGAGAAAAAACTGGCTGAACTGGAAACCCCCTCCGGTCAGAGGCAGAAAACACTCACCGAGGAACAGCAACAGGCTTTACAAAGTTTCCAGCGGGAAAGGTTGAAAATCCGCAAGGAACTACGCCAATTGCAACACCAGTTGAATCGGGAGATAGAGCAACTGGGGATGCGCATCAAGCTGATCGACATCCTCGGCATCCCACTGCTCCTGACCCTGTTGGTCCTGGCAATTCGCTGGTGGCCCCGCCCAAGACGTCATTCCCAGCACACCAACTGACCGATCGAGAGCCCCAGTGTCTCGGCCGCACTGCCACGGTTGACCGCGATCTCTACCAATCCCATGGAATTGACATACCAAAGCGGAACGCCTTCATCCACCGCCGAGAAAGTCTTTGCCGGTGCGATCCTGTAACCGGCTGTTTGCAGGATACGTCCATGCCCCTGTTCACGATCGCGTAGACCAGTGATCGCATTGCCGTAGTGGTCGATGTAGACGATCTCGGCCAGATCCCCCGGCCAATTGGACAACTCCGGTCCCTGCCACGGAATCAGCATGTCTTGTTCATTTCCCAACGCGACAGCCGCCGCCACCGGAGCAAACAGATCCCGGCCATGAAAACTGGCCGACAACCTCTCCGGCCGCCAGGTTATCTCAAACCATGCCTGCTCCCTGCTGTTCACCGCCACGGCGTTGAACAGACCATTGTCCGGTCCCACATACCACTTGCCATCGGCTTTTAGTACCACAGGCCGACGTGTTCCACCCACCCCGGGGTCGACGACACACAGAAAAACCGTGTCTTCAGGCCACCAACACGACAATGCCGCCAACAGGTAAGCGCTGTGCTTTGGATCGGAGGTGGGCGCATCGTTGAGCAGGTCGATCACATCGATGCCGGGAGCCCGGAAGCCGAGGACGGCATGCATCTGGCCCAGATAGGGACCGTGACATCCAAAGTCAGTGAATGTGACAAGCATAAAACGGAAGTGCTTTCATTCAGAGTGAAACACCCAGCCTCCACGATGACGCTGGTAAAGGACTTGTCGTCAGGGCCGGAGAAATTTTTTCGTCACAGTCGATGAGAGGGATCATGGGTGACTTGATCCAGTCCTGAAATCTGGATCTTAGCACGGAACGAGAAGCAAACTCGCGGGATCCTGTCGACGCGACAGCGTCAGACGATGACAATGCTTGTTACATGGATTCCCTGTCTTGAGAAACCTGTCACGGTTGTCAGCCAGTTGAATGAGTAAGCTAGGCCTACCTTTGTGATCACAGCGTGCGATCCATTGTGGATAAGAGCGAAAACTGGCTGAGGTCACCTGATGGTCAATCCCTGTCTTCTCAACCAAGGGGGCCCCATGCCTCGACTGCTATTCGCTCTGAGCGCACTGTGGGTGTTGTTGTCCTGCACGACACCGACCATTCAACCCGACAGAAATCCTGCGATCCAATCCCCGGCGCAAATATCCGTCCCCGGCTTTGACGAACCATTGATCCATCTGCCATCAGCGCCCTATACGCCGTTATCCAAACCCGAAACCGTTTCAGACACAGCCGACATCGACCGGTTGTTGCTTTTCCTGTCCCTCAACCGGGACACTCCATGGGAGGCCTCGATTCAGTTGAACCTTGGACTGGCTTATTACCGGAACGGTTATTTCAGCCAGACTTTCAAAGCCTATCAGCGCGCCTGGGATCTTAGCCCAAGTTTAACACCCAATTGCCGGAATTCGGCCGAATATTGACGTATCCT
>CAYUPV010000109.1:0-9212 GCA_964445885.1 uncultured Methylococcales bacterium | reverse complement strand
GGATTGGCGCTGCAGATTTATCACAGGTTTCGCACTTTGGATATGGACGAGCTGTGTGAGTTGAAGGAGGGTTTCAACGGTTGGGAGTCCAGCCGGTCGCGGAGGGACTGATCCATGCATCGCGTAATAGCAGGAATGAGTGGGAATTTGTGATGCCTACCGTTCTGAGGAGGGGGCCATACCGTTTTTTCTTCTATGCGGGTGACCGAGAAGAGCCGGTCCATGTGCATGTCGAAAAGGACGATTGTGTTGCAAAGTTTTGGCTCGATCCTGTGCGCTTACAAAAGAATGTTGGATTTCGGAGACCTGAACTGAATCGGATTGCCAAAATCATAGAATCACATAAGCCAGATATATTGGAGGCCTGGAATGAGTATTTCGGCGATTGATATAGAAACGCCCAAAGCCATCGATGTGACGGTTTCCAGCGACACATTGAGTGTTGATCTGAGTGATGGGAGGACCATTTCCGTGCCTTTGGAGTGGTATCCGAGATTATCACATGCGACTGAAAAAGAGCGATCAAACTGGAGGCTGATCGGCAGGGGGCAGGGAATACATTGGGAGGATATCGATGAGGATATAAGCGTAGAAGCATTGTTGTCTGGCAAACCGTCCAGTGAATCTCAGTCATCATTCAAAAAATGGTTAAAGCAGAGAAATAAGTGCAGGGGCTGAATAGGGTGACGTTTTGCCCTCATGTATTCACGGAATTGGAAGAAGAGGAAATGGATTTTTCAAGTGTATCACTCCATTTGAAAACTCCGTGCCCTCTGTGTCTCTGCGGTGAAATAATAAGTCTGGATTTCAGGGGAGGATAGGGTGAACTGGCCGTTTCCACTTTGGTACATTCCGGCACTGCCGCTGGCAGGGTTCCTGGTCCTGTCGCTACTGCCCGTGACCTCACGGGTGGTGGCCTGGGTCGGAGCTGGGAGTGTGGGGCTGGCGTTTGTAGCGGCGCTGGGAAACATTCTGGCGCCGCAGCCGGTCATCGTGCAGAGCCTGGGTACCTGGATGAGCGCCGCCGGCCTGGACATCCCCTTCGGCTTCTACTGCGACGATCTGACCCGGACGATGCTCGGGGTGATCACCGGGGTCGGCTTTCTGATCCATCTCTACAGTACCGCCTACATGGCCGGCGACGAGGGGTACCGGCGCTTCTTCGCCGCCATGAACCTGTTCGTGGCGGCGATGACGGTGCTGGTGCTGGCCGACAACCTGGTGTTTCTGTATCTGGGCTGGGAGGGAGTTGGCTTGTGCAGCTATCTTCTGATCGGTCATTGGTACCGGGATCCTGAAAACGGCCGGGCGGCGCGCAAGGCCTTCATCGTCACCCGGGCGGGGGACACGGCGCTGGCCCTGGGGTTGTTTCTGCTGTTCAGCCGTCTCGGCACGCTGGACATCCAGACGCTCCTGGCGGGACTCGGACCCCATGCGGGTGCATCGTGGCTGGCGCTGGCCGCCCTGCTGCTGTTGGGCGGTGCGGTGGGCAAATCGGCCCAACTGCCCCTGCAGGTGTGGCTGCCGGACGCCATGGCGGGTCCCACTCCGGTCAGTGCCCTGATCCACGCCGCCACCATGGTGACCGCCGGGGTGTATCTGATCGCCCGCCTGCATCCCCTGTATGATCAGGTGCCCGACATCCGTTTCCTGGTGGCGGTGATCGGTGCCGCCACCCTGCTGCTGGCCGGATGCAGCGCCCTGGTGCAGCGCGACCTGAAGCGGGCCCTGGCCTATTCCACCATCAGCCAGATCGGCTATATGTTCCTGGGGTTGGGGGTGGGGGCCTGGCGGGCCTCGGTCTTCCATCTGATGGCCCATGCCTTCTTCAAGGCGTTGCTGTTTCTTGCCGCCGGGGTGGTCATCATGGCCCTGCATCATCAGCAGGACCTCGATGCCATGGGAGGATTGCGCCGCCGCCTGCCACTGGCCTTCTGGAGTTTTCTGATCGGGGTGACGGCGCTGGCCGCCCTGCCGCCGGCGGCTGGTTTCTTCAGTAAGGAGGCGATTTTGGAGCGTGCCTATGGGGTTTCCCCGGGGCTGTGGCTGGTCGGCATCGTGGGGGCGTGGGTCACCGCACTGTATGGATTCCGGCTGGTTTTCAGGGTGTTTTTCGGTCCCGAAAGGACCACGCCTGGGGGACCACGGCCGGCCCCTGTCCTGACCCTCGTTCTGGTCGTGCTGTCGGCGCTTTCCCTGGCTGGCGGCCTGGCGCCTCCACTGCCCTTGGCTGAGATTTCGCTGCCCTTGGTGATCAGTCTGGCAGGACCAGCGGTTTCTCTGGTGGGGCTGGGGCTGGCGTGGTGGCTGTGGTATCTGCGTCCGCAAACCCTGCAGCGCTGGCGCCGATTGCCGCTGTTTACCGCCATCGACAGGTTCTGGCTCGAGGGCTGGGGCTTCGATGGCCTCTATCGTTGGAGTGTCGTACAGCCGTATCTGTTCTTCACCCGGATCAACCGCCGTGACGGGCTGAATGCGCCCTTCGACGGACTGGTGCAGCTCAACCGCACCGTCCACGTCCTGCTGTTGCCGACCCAGAACGGCCGGGTGCGCTGGTACGCTATGGGGATGGGGCTGGGCGCGGCGGTGTTCATCGCCTGGGGGTTGTGGTCATGAGCCTGGTGTGGCTGCCGGGGCTGCTGCTGTTGGGAGGTCTGGCCGCCTGGCTCGGGGAGCGGGGGGAGGCCCGCCGGGCCCACGTCATCGCCCTGTTGACCCTGCTGGTGACCGCTGGAATGCTGGTTTTCACAGGAAACGAAACCTTGTTGCCATGGATTCCCCGTTTCGGTATCCACCTGCACCTGTCGATGGACGGTCTCAGCCTCTCCCTGGTTACTTTGACCCTGTTTCTCGGGGTCATCGCGGTGCTGACTTCCTGGCGGGAGATCGGCCAGCGGGCCGGGCTCTTCCAGCTCAATCTGCTCTGGACCCTGGCGGGCACCCTGGGGGTGTTTCTGGCGTCGGACCTGTTTCTGTTCTTCTTCTCCTGGGAATTGATGATCGTCCCCATGTTTTTCCTGATCCGCCACTGGGGGCATGAGGGCAGGGTCCGTGCCGCCTTCAAGTTCTTCCTGTTCACCCAGATTGGTGGGTTGTTCCTGTGGCTGGCGATTCTGGGCCTGGCCTTCCTCTATTACCGCCAGTCGGGTACCTTCAGCTTCGATTACCAGCAACTCAAGCGCGTCGATGTTGGCTTGTGGGGGCCGTGGCTGATGCTCGGTTTCAGCATCGGCTTTCTGGTCAAGCTGCCGGCGGTGCCGCTTCACCTCTGGCTGCCGGAGGCCCATACCCAGGCCCCCACCGGGGGCAGCGTGATCCTCGCCGGGGTGCTGCTCAAGACCGGGGCCTACGGGATGCTGCGTTTCGTGCCGGGGCTGTTTCCGCTTCAGGCCCAGGTGATGGGACCGGCCTTCATGACCCTGGGCGCCGTTGCGGTCCTCTACGGTGCCCACCAGGCGTTCGCCCAGACCGACCTGAAAAGGCTGGTCGCCTACAGCAGCATCAGTCATATGGGACTGGTCCTGCTCGGGGTGTTCTCAGGCACCGCGGCCGGTTACCGGGGCGCGGTGATGACCATGCTGGCCCACGGGCTCAGCGCTGCGGCCCTGTTCTCCATCGCCGGCATGTTGCAGGAAAGGGTCCACAGCCGGGATCTGGATCTTTACGGTGGCTTGTGGGAAAGCGCCCCGCGTCTGGGGGCCCTGACCCTGTTGTTTGCCCTGGCGGCATTGGGTCTGCCGGGTCTTGGAAACTTCGTGGGCGAGTTTCTGGCGCTGCTCGGTGCCTTCCTGGCAGGACCCTGGATTGCCGCCGTGGCGGCCCTGGGGCTGATCCTGGCGCCGGTCTACGCGCTTTATCTGGTCCAGCGCAGTTTTCACGGGGTGCCACAGCGCGCCATTGCCGATCTAAACCGGCGTGAGGGGGTGCTGTTGGGTATGCTGTTAGTGACATTGCTGCTCCTGGGTCTGCAGCCCAATCCGGTGTTGGAGTTGGCGGCTGTTGTCACCTCCACCGGTGGAGTGACACCATGAATCTGCCGGTCGTTGCCCTCAGTCCCGTGCTGTGCCTGGCACTGACTTCGGTCATCCTGTTGTTGCCGGCGGCTCTCCAGAAACCCCGGGCGGCGGCGGTGATTGCCGGACTGGGGTTTGCCCTCACCGGACTCCTGCTTTGGCCTGCCTGGGGGGATACCCCGGTGATGGCGACGGAACTGCTCAGGATCGACCACTACGCCCTGATCGTCATCGGTATCGTGGCCTTGTCCGGTCTGGTGGTGACGGTGCTGTGCCACGACTATTTCCAGCCCAGGGAGATCGTCCACCGGTCGGAATTGTATTTGTTGCTCGTCATTGCCGCGTTGGGTGGGGCAGTATTGGCAATGGCGTCGCATTTCGCCGCCTTGTTTCTGGGAGTGGAGCTGATGGGGATCTCCAGCGTGGTGCTGATTGCCTTTCCCTACAGTCGGCCGGCGTTGGAGGCGGGGGTGAAATATCTAGTGCTGTCAGGAGCGGCTTCGGCGCTGCTGGTCTTCGGCATGGCACTGGTCTATGCCGGCGATGGAACACTTTCCTTTAGCCAACTGGTATTCGCCGGACCCGGCTGGGTGGGACTGGTGATGATCCTGGCAGGACTGGCCTTCAAGCTCTCCTGGGTGCCTTTTCATCTGTGGGCGGGTGACGTTTATCAAGGGGCACCGGCCCCCATTGCCGGTTTTCTCGGCAGTGCCTCCAAGGCCGCCGCGATGGCAGTGGTGATGCGGCTTCTGCTGGAAAGCGGTGCCTACAAAAATCATGTGCTGACGGCGCTGTTTATTTTCGTTGCCTGTTTCTCCATTCTGACTGGCAACTGGCTGGCCCTGTTGCAGCACCGCATCAAACGTCTGTTGGCCTATTCGGCCATCGGACATTTTGGTTATCTGCTGGTCCTGCCGGCGACTGCCGCCCGGCTGGGGACGGAATTTGCCGCCGAGGCGACAGTGTTCTATCTGTTGGCCTATTCCCTGGCTGTCCTGGTCAGCTTTGGTCTGATTTCAGCCTTGACTACCGATGGTTCAGAACCCAATGAACTGGCATGCTGGCGTGGACTGTTCTATAATCACCCATTGTCAGCCATGCTGTTTGGCGCTGCTCTCCTGTCCTTGGCGGGTCTGCCACTGACCATTGGTTTCGTCGGCAAATTTTATCTTTTTACTGCCGCCGTCGGCGGGGGGCTGTGGGTGTTGGCCCTGGTGATGGTTTTTGGCAGTGGACTGGGCATGTATTACTACCTGCGGGTGATCTATGAACTGGGTCGTTCACCGGACCGTGTCCCATTCACTCCCTCGCTGACTGCTATGACGATTCTATGTTTTCTGGGCCTGTTGCTCGTGGGTATTGGAATCTATCCTCCATGGGTGATGAATGTGCTTTCAGGTTTGTTCTAAACTTATCCTTGACTGTGACTGTCATGACATATTTCAGCGATCCAATTTGGGTTCCTTTCATTAGCTTGTGATGCTGCCACTGGTGACACTCGCTATGTTCGCCTTCAGCCTGGTCTTCGCACCGGTGGCACAGGCGTTGATCCTCCAACCTCTGGACATCGATCAGAATTTCCAGACCATTGGGACGATGACCGCAGTGATGGCGGAATCCGGATCCAGGTTGGATCTGGAAGAGGTCCGTGAGGCATTTGAGATGGGGCGGTTTGCTCCAGCTGGACATGCGGTGCTCAGCTTCGGGATCGGAGTGGCGCCCGTATGGGTGACCTTCCTGGTGCACAATGCTCATCCGAAATCTGTATTTCGGCGACTGGTTATCAGGAACTCATGGCTGGATGAGGTGGATATCTATTTCATCCACAGTGGAAGCGTTGTCGAGGCCGAGCATCTAGGTGATCTGCAGCCTTTCTCCCGTCGTCCGATAAAACACCGCTTCCTGGTGCTGGAACCTGCTTTCCACCCAGGCCTTACCCAGGTCTTCATTCGCACATCGACGCCCGATCCTCTGATTCTGCCAATCAGCCTGAAAAGTCAGGAGCAAGCCTACAATCAGGATGTTTTCGATGGATACAGCTATGGAATGCTGTACGGCCTTCTGGCCGGCTTGATGTTGTACAACCTCATCCTGTTCTTTCAGCTGCGTCACTATCGCTATCTGTTCTACGTCATTTATCTTGCGAGTTTCATTGCCATGAATCTGAGCTATACCGGGCATAGTTTTGCCTGGCTGTGGCCCCGGCATATCCATTGGCAGCAGTGGGCCTGTCCCTTATTGATCCTTTTGTATGCCACCACCGGTATGTTTTTCGCCTTTTCCTTTTTGCAC
This sequence comes from uncultured Methylococcales bacterium, assembly GCA_964445885.1. Taxonomy (GTDB): domain Bacteria; phylum Pseudomonadota; class Gammaproteobacteria; order Methylococcales; family Methylothermaceae; genus Methylohalobius. The sequence goes on along the minus strand of CAYUPV010000109.1, from coordinate 2,907 downwards.
GCCGAGGCGTTCTTTCCCAAGTCCTATCGTTACGGTATCGGGGTCATTCTGGCAATCTGGGCGATCCAGGGGATTATGTTTTTCTCGGGCAACCAGGCAAAGGCGGTGATGATTGCCATTGCGGGTGTCATTTTTTTTACCTGCTTTGTCTTGTTCCTTGCTTCGATGAGTCTGCGAATCCGGCACCGGGAAGCCATCTATTTTATCATCGCTACGGTATCGAGTCTGATCGGCAGTTCCATTACTGCGCTGACGGCTTGGGGTATGATTCCCTATCATGAGTTGGGCTTCCGAGCGACTGAAATGGGGGTTTCGATAGATGCCATCCTGCTATCGATCGCCCTGGGATATCAGTTCCGTGTCGTTCAGAAGGAAAAACTGACGGCAATCAGAGTCGCGCGGCTCGATCCTCTGACAGGACTTTTCAACCGCAGGGCTTTTCCTGAAGTCACCGAGATGATCGTCTCCAAAACCCGCAGCCAGCAAATTCCTGTGGCGGTCATTGTGCTGGACATCGACAGGTTCAAGGTGATCAACGATACCTATGGGCATGGCGTGGGGGACAAGGTCATCGTTTCCATAGCGGAAGCGCTGAAAGACATGCTGCGTGAGAACGACATCCCCTTTCGCTGGGGGGGCGAAGAGTTCATTTTGCTGCTGCCTGCTACGCATTTAAGGCAAGCGGTTCAATTGGCTGAGAGACTGCGCCGCAGGATTCTGGAGCTACAGATAACAGCAGAAAAAAGCTCAGTGGAGTTGTCTTTTACCGTGAGCATGGGCGTGGCGGCTAATGATGGAAGTAACGGATTCCGTCCCCTTGAGCATTTGATCGAAGTGGCCGATGTGAAGTTGTATCAGGCAAAAGGAGAGGGTCGGAACAGGGTGTGTTATTGAAATGAGTGGAGACTGGAAACCTCAATTGAGGGCCCTGGTGACCGATATCCGCGTCAGTTATCTGGCCACGCAGGGAGAACAAGGTCCCGAGGCGTCGATGGCTCCTTTCGCTCTGTACCGGGGGGATGTGCTGATTCATCTGTCTCAGCTGGCCAGGCATACGCTCAACATCGAACGTCATCCACGGGTCGGGATAATGATTTGTACCCCGGAAACATCGACTGAATCCCCACTGGCACTGCCACGGGTGAGCCTGACGGGGGAAGTGGCCAGCGTTGCCCAGCAGGAGTTATCAGCGGCACGTACTGATTATCTGAAGCGAATACCGGAGGCCGGGCCTTTGTTCGATTTCCCGGATTTTAGATTGTTCAGGGTCAGGGTGGACGAGGCCCGCTGGGTCGGTGGGTTTGGTAAGGCCCATACCCTGTCTGCACATGGATGGTACGGGCTGTTTTCAGAATCCTGATGATTCGATGACAGGCAAAAGTTCCCTCCCGGGTCTATATGACATTCCGGTCAATCTGATCATGGGGTTCTTGGGGGTCGGCAAGACCACCGCGATTCTTCATCTGTTGACGGAAAAATCCACGGGTGAAAGATGGGCGGTGCTGGTGAACGAGTTTGGTGCCGTGGGAATCGATGGGGCCATCTATGCGTCGAAAGGGACGTTCGTCAGGGAGGTCCCGGGAGGCTGCATGTGTTGCGCCACCGGGGTGCCGATGCAGGTGGCGGTGAATCGGTTGCTGTGTGAGGCCAGGCCGGACCGCCTGCTTATCGAACCCTCCGGCCTGGGACATCCCCGCCGGGTGCTAGACACCCTGGCTTGCGAGCACTTTGGCGAGGTATTGGATATCCGTGCCAGTGTGTGTCTGGTCGACCCACGCAAATTCAAGGATTCACGCTATACGAGTCACGAGAATTTCGTCGACCAGATCGCGCTGGCGGATGTTCTCATCGCCAACAAGGTGGATCTGGCAGATAATTGCTCGTTGCAACTGTTCGGGAGATGGGCGGGGCAATGCGATCCTCCCAAGCGTGTCATTGGGCAGACCATAAAGGGTCGGCTGGATCGGTCGTGGCTCGACCTGCCGAGGGATCCAAGCAGAAAACCCCGTTTTTCCCATCGTCATGTCCATGCACCGGGCAGCCAAAATCCAGACGGATTTGTTTCAAGCGGATCGAGAGGGCGGAATCAGGGTGATGGATTTCAAAGCCGTGGCTGGGTATTTCCCAAAGAGGTGGTGTTCGACCATTCCCGTTTGTATGCCTGGATCGTCGGTCAGGCGCCTGAACGGCTGAAAGGGGTGGTCTCCACCGACAAGGGCTGGTTTCTGTTCAATTGTAGCGACGGTTTGCTGACCGTCACCGGGAACCTCCCGTGTCCAGACAGCCGCATGGAAATTTTTGTGTCTGAGGGAGATTGGAACGCCATCGAAACAGGCCTGCAGGGATGCCTCATTGTTTGACGCTCCCGGAAATGGTGGCGTAGGCTTCAAGTAGCTGTTCCCTTCCCTCCCTCATCCCAATAAATCCCCAGTTTCCAAGAGGGCAACTATGTCTGCCACTTGTCGGGAATGGATGTCTTATTGTCCTTCGCTCGTACCCTTCTTGGCAAATGTATTGAACGCCAGACCAGTACCCAGGAAGATGAAAGCAGGCGCCAGAAAAATCGTAGGCCCGATAAGCGTCAGCGCATCGGGCGTGGTTTTGGAGTCATCGTAGAATGGTGGGTTGCCGGATGCGCTGCGCTTATCAGGCCTTGTATTATGTTGCCCCCTGCCTCCAAACTTTCATGGTTACGATCATGAAATCATCATTTCACCCCGAGGCATGAAAGCCTAAAGCCGAGGCAGGTGGTTCGGCTCGAGGGCGTACACGGCCTGGACGGCCGTGTCCGAGTTTCCAGGGATGGGTTTACAGCGTTCCGAGAGACAAATCCCCTGCCTCGGCCCCTATGGATCTTTCACGGTAACGTTCATGAAATCTTTTTTCACCCAAGAGCATGAAAGTCAG
>CAYUPV010000108.1:0-9259 GCA_964445885.1 uncultured Methylococcales bacterium | reverse complement strand
TTAAATGATTCAGGAGTTTTCTCATACCAATTTTGAAGTGTTTGCATAGGTGTTTTGTGGTTCAGGGCTCATTGAGGGATATGGTGCAGATAGAGGTGTGTATATTTTTCCAGGGTAGCGATGAGTTCGGCTTGCGAGGCGAAATGAGTTTGTTTGAGCAGACTGGATATCCGGCCGTTGAAGCGTTCCACCATGCCGTTGGTCTGAGGGTGCTTGGGCGGGATCAGGCGGTGCTCGATGTGATGTTTCAGGCAGGCCTGGTCGAAGGGATGGTTGCCCGTCGGTTCTCTTTCGCCGGTGGCGCAGAATCTATCGGTGAACTCTTTTCCGTTGTCGGTCAGCACCTTCTGGATGGTGAAGGGACAGTGTTCCACCAGGTGTTCCAGGAAGGCTGCGGCGGTGGCCGCTTCCTTGTTGGGATGGACTTCCCAATAGACCCATCGGCTGGCCCTATCGATGGCCACGAACAGATAGCTGCGGCTCTCCTGATCGGGCATCTGAGGCAGATATTTGATGTCTGCATGGATGAACCCCGGGTCATAGTCTTTAAACGCCTTACGAGGCTTGTCCTCCTTCTCTGCGGCCATGAGCTTGCGCAGGGAAGGCATGCCTTCCCGTCTCAGCAGTCGATCGATGGCAGACCGAGAAGCCTTGGGATCGATGTATTCCTTGGCAATGTAGGTCAGGTCGTCGATAGACAGCAGCAATTCCTCCCGAAGCAGCAGGATCAACTGTTCCTGGATTGGACTGAGTGTCGTACGCAGTCTGCGGGGCCGGTGAGACTGGTCCTCCACTCCTTGGCTCTTGCGCTTGCGCCACTTGATGATCGTGGTCCTGGAGACGTTGTATTTCTCTGCCAGGGCATTGATGCTCATGTCAGAATTCTGTATCTTCTCCCGGATCTTGGGAGTGGTTCGGGCGTTGGCATGGATCCGGTACGTGCTCATCAATGGCTCCTCTTTATCTTTTCCAGCTCAGGAAGGACTGCTTCCAGTATATCCAGTGCCATCACCATACGATGGCTACTCCTGGGTATTTTATACAGTTTATTATCTATTGGGACCTTACAGATTATCCCTATGGTAGGGTGAGACAAAGGATTTAACCTTCCTTACAAATTCCCGATTCTCTTTTGTATCGATTGACTCATAGTAATTGACCGATGAATAATGCCCTTGCGTTAGTTCGGCCCCGATAGAATTAATATCACTCTCCATTAATACTGTATGCAATATCGGCAGCGTAGTGGACGACAATCCTGCTTGTTTAAAAGCCCTGAGAAATGCTCCAGTATTCACTCCCACCAGATTGGATAATACCCAGTCAGGTTTCTTCTTGATGATATCTTTTACCACGGCATTGAATTGTTCCTCCTGGTCGCAATCAAGAGAAAAAAATTCGTTGCCAACGATCTTTCCGCCATTCCAATATATGGTGATTCGGGCCTGTTTACTCATGGTGTGTGGATAAATATAATTGGAACCAACAATATAGATTCGATTTCCGGCCAGGTTCATCATCCATGGAATGGCAGTCTCGGTGAGTTGATTGGGCACTGCGCCGGTTGCAATCATGTTGGGCGAGCATTCCCGCCCTTCATAGAAGACGCCATAGAACAATAACGCACCGGCACGTTGAACCGATGGCAGCGTGGCCTCACGACTCGACGAAGGCGTGCATCCCCATATGAAGTTGACCTGCTCAGCCAATAACTCTTTTGCGTACTTCGTATAGTTTGGCCAAAAGCTGGCCGGATCACGAATGACAGGCGAGATCCGAGCACCATGAATCCCACCGAAACGGTTTATCTCATCAATGGCCATCAAGGAAACTTTCAACTGGTCATGGCCATAGATCTGCATGATGCCACTTTGGGAAAACAGGATGCCGATCTTGATTTTCTTGTGAGGATCGATCACTGGATAGGCTGAACGCTTGCGCTCCGCTGCAGAAGTTGTATTCAATATAATGGCAGCCGTACCCAATAGAATAGTGCCTGCTTGATAAACTTACGTCTGGATTGACCTGAAGGGGCCATTTTTTAGCGGATTTTCCTTTTTGTTGTCATTCAATGCCCCCAGGCAGGCGAGTCTGGCTTGTCATTGGAAGGGAAAGGCAAACGCATTCAACATCATATTTCTCAATATAGAAGTTTAGTGCATACGCCTTGATCCTGGGAAGCAGGCCTAAGAATTAAAGATCGGCAAAACACATATGCGATTGACTTACATAATTGTTTTTTCCAGGCATCGAGGTATCTGTGGCTCTGAACAAACGGTCGGTAGCACGCGCAGCGGGTTGATGAGCAGGGTCATTGAGGATCAACGTGGTTGGGTCACAAACGTCCACTCGATCTTCTCTGTCATCTCGTTGTAGAAAACGTCCATTTTGACGCGATATTCTGTTTGCGCTCGCAAAGGCTCGAGCGGAAACCAGGCAAACTGACTGGGAGTGAGCATATGATTGGGATCGGTACGGTGATCGAGACGGCGCACTTTGTTGACCGGCACCCAATCACCTGTTGCATGATCATGTCGATAAAGGGAAAAATGATGCACGCTGACATCTTCTGTCGTATAGGGATTGAAGTGGATCGATATCGGATATCCACTGACCTCGATATCCGGTAAAGGGTCGGGGAATTCTCCGGTGAAACGGGTGGGCGCTGCATATTCCTTAGGGGGCCAGATCACGTAATCAGCAGTTTGATCCAGTCGCTCCCGCTCTGATTCCACCCAACGACGAGCGGATACCTTGAAATTCTGGTGGCAGAGATCGGGATAGAATTGGGCATCATTCATGTCGTTGGTCCCCGCCATCTCGCACAAACTGTCACGCCATTCGGATTTGATCTTGACCTCGGGGCAGGCAGACAAGGTAAAGTAAGCGCTCGGTTGATAGGCAGCCGTTCCCGGCTGACGACAGAGATCATCGAGCCAGGGTTTTCTCACCTTGTACTGCCCCTCACACAACGAATAATAGGCTCCTGGACCGTGCAACAGCGCTTCCTCGGGAGGCGACTGACAGAATACCTGAAGATACTCCCCATCGAGGAGGGTGCCATTGGCACATCTGAGTCCTTTGATGGAATCATCCAGCTGGGCTTCTGGCGGGATGTGGCGGCATATATAATCCTCATCGTCTTCAGTGATCAGATTGTCGCCGCAGCGCAGGTATTTCCGGGCGGCAAAATATTCCGGTCGATCGACACAAATCCGGGCAAGCTGTCGATTTCCCATGTCATATACGAATATCTGACCCTCCCTGGAGACCCCGATTTCATTCACTTTGAAATCCAAAAAACCCAAGCGATGATAAATCGCAGACATGAGGTTTTCGATGGAACCTGTATAGCTTGTTCCCCCATAGGAAATATTTTCCGATACTTTGCTGCTTGGATAGCCCACCTGTCCTGCCCTGTCAGCCGGGCGCTCACCCGTATAGCGAGGTCGGCGCGCCTTCTCCCGGTGATAGTCCATATAATTGGAAGACTCGACTGGATTGGCTTTCAGATATTGAGCATGGTCGGAAGCTGCCTTCTCCAATAATCTGGACCGATAAAACTCCGGCAGACCAGCCAGATAACGGTATTCATTGATGACCTCATAGGGATTTCCGCCAGCACCGGCCAGAAGAGTGCCTGCATTTGCCGAATAACTCCTGGAAAAAAGTTTCGATTCGACCAAACCGGTAAGCAACGCCAACGTGAAAACATAGCCTACAAATTTCATCCACTTCATGCACTCAACCTGGTTTTGAATTGAGGATGCGCCTGTTCATCCGCTGAACCAGCCCCCTGTCACCTGTTAATTCTAGAGCACACCCCGTGACATCCAAAAAATGGGGTAGCGATCAGAATACAATCTAAACGAGATGGTGGAAAAAAATTGTCCTACAAACTGTTGTCAGGGGCCCGCGAACTTGCTTTCATATCAGGGCCTGTTCTAAAAAAAAACAAAGCAAATAGGCGCCTGAATCATTAAGGAGGGGGAGCGATATGAATCACACTGAACCAATCGAGACTATCTCACCAATCAAACCTGGAGATCTCAGAGCCACATGGCTCGAGAATAAATGTCCTGATGCATCGTCCACCAAGATTTGCCAAGCAGAAAAGAAATACATCAGAAAACGAAGAGAACAATTCTTTCCAGAAGAAAAACGCCGCCTCGACCCGGAGGGCAATCCCACTGAACTGACCGGTCTGGCCCTTTCCGGCGGCGGCATCCGTTCGGCCACCTTCTCCCTGGGGGTGATGCAGGCCCTGGCCCGTCATGGTCTGCTGGATAAATTCGATTATCTTTCCACCGTGTCGGGAGGCGGCTACATTGGAGGTGCCGTTACCTGGCTGTTGAGTGATATGGCAAAGGATACGGCGCAAGCCGGCGAGAAACCAGGACTGACAGCGGAAAACTTCCCTTTCGGGACCTGCCAGGATTCTGGGAAGTCAGACGCTGGTGTCACCTCGAAGAGACAAGAGAAAACGGCATCAGGGAACCAACCCTGGCAACGGGATCTGCTGTCCTATCTACGCCACCATGGTGATTATCTCACCCCCGGTTCGGGCGATGGTATCAATGGTTTCTCCTTGTTTGGTGTCGTGGCGAGAGGAACCTTTCTCAACCTGCTGGCATGGATTCCGGTATTCGCCCTGCTACTGATAGGGATGATGTATCTTGCACCGAATGCACCCTTGGATCGCGCCCCGATCATCCAATTCCTCATTGAAAAGATCGGAGCCGGGATCAAACCAACATCACTGCCACAAAGACCGATGGCCTTCGAAACTCTGTTGTGGCTGGGTATCGGAGCGACGGGCGTGGTACTGCTGGGTGTCGTGGGCTATTCCATAGCCACTTATTTCCGCCGCGGCAGGGAAGGAATGCGACTGTGGTGGTATCGACTTCGGCGATATTTCGAAGCCAAGGCGGGCCAATACATCCCGCTGATTCTGCTCTTGCTCGTGATCGGTCTGTTACCCGTAGCGCATTACTATGTAGCAACGTTGGGCGGCGTGCTGGCCATCCTTGCAGGTCTGGCCTCCCATCTACCCTCTTTTCTGTCGTCTTTCAAGGGGGAGGTAGAGGAGGAAAGCCCCTGGAGTAAACTCCTCGTATCGGTGGGCTCGGGATTGGTGCTCTACGGTATATTGCTGACAGCCTATGACATCGCAACGACCGTCTATCCTGCTCGATCTCTATGGATACCGGTGCTGTTGGCTGTCGCCCTGCTGACCGGCTGGCTCGTCAACCTGAACTACATTTCCATCCACCGCTTCTACCGCGACCGGTTGATGGAGGCCTTCATGCCCGACATCAACTATGCGCGGCAACACGCAGCGGGCAGTCCTCCGGGAAAAGGCTTGCGTGCACCCCCGCCGTCTATGGGCGCGGACGGCGGCTACCTGCATAAACTTTTCCAACTGGACGATCCCAAAGCGCCCTACCACCTGATCAACACCAATGTAATATTGGTCAACTCCGAGGTCCCGATATACAAAAGACGAGGCGGAGACAGTTTCGTCCTGTCCCCTCAGTATTGCGGTAGCAACGCCACCGGTTGGACACCCACGGAGACATTCATGGGAGGCAAAATGACCCTGCCGACCGCGGTGGCCATCTCCGGTGCCGCTGTTAACCCGAACATCGGCACCGAAGGGGTGGACATCACCCGCAGCCGTTTCCTGTCGTTGGCCATGTCACTACTCAACCTGCGCCTGGGTTACTGGGCTCATCATCCCCTGAAGCCACCCCAACCCAAATTGGGCACCCCCAATCACTTTCGACCAGGCGCCTATTCCTTTGGTAATGCCGCAGGGTTTGGGGGATTCCACGAAGACAAGCCCTTCATCCAGCTGAGCGACGGCGGACATTTTGACAACCTGGGGCTATACGAGTTGATCCGACGGCGACTGAAGTTGATCCTGGTATGCGATGGAGCACAGGACAGGGATTACACTTTCTCGGACCTGCGAAAACTGATGTCGCTGGTGGAGGAGGATTTCGGCGCTCAAATCCGTTTCGATGGCACCGGTCCCGACTACGTGCTACCCAAGACACCGGACTGCGAGTCATTTCCCTTGGCAAGAAAACTGGCTCAACAGGGCCATCTGACCGCGACCATCGAATATGCCGACGGTTCGAAAGGAAAATTGATCTACCTGAAAACCACCCTGCTGGAGGACAGCGACTTCAAGGTCAAGGCATACGCCGCCTGTCATCCCGCCTTCCCGGATCAGAGCACCACGGATCAGTTCTTCGACAAGATGCAGTTCGAAGCCTATCGTGAACTGGGATGCCAGACCGCCGACCAGATGATCCGGGATTGCCAGCTACATGGGTGCTTCACAGTCAATCAGCACCCAGCACATCCGTGAAGACAAAGCTGATTCGCCATCTCTTCAGCAAAGCGGTCTGTGTGTTGTTTGGGGCCCTGGTGGCCGCATTGGGGCTGTATCTCTACCAAGCCCTTGCGGGGCCACCGCTGACTCCCTGGCATACCTGGAAACCGATCGCGGAATTTCACACCAGGGCACAGGACATCCATGACTTTGCAACCTACCTGGAACTGGAGAAACAATTATTCGATGAGCTGAATACATTCAGACAACGCGTGGAGGTGCCACGCATCAGCCGCTATTCCCCCCATAATCCACTGGCACATCCTGTGGACGGGCTGGCTTGGAACCGGACCATCGAACTGAAAACCCATCCAGTGTCCAGGGCCGTGCTGCTCCTTCACGGCATGTCGGACTCCCCTTACAGTCTCCGTTCCCTCGCCCTGACATTTCAACGACGTGGATTCCATGTACTGGCACTACGCCTGCCGGGTCATGGGACGATTCCTTCGAGCCTGACCCGGTTCTCATGGCAGGACATGGCCAAGGCCGTGCGGTTGGCGGTATCCCATCAAGGGACTTCACTGCAGCGGGGCCAACCCTTGTTTGTGGTGGGGTATTCGAACGGCGCCGCCCTGGCCCTCGACTACGCCTTGACTTCTCTGGTGGACGACCAATTAGAACGCCCGGACGGACTGATCCTGATATCGCCCGCCATTGCAGTCACCCCGGCGGCACGCTTTTCGAGACTGATCATAGCGGCCGGCCACCTGCCGGGGCTGCACGAGCTGGAATGGCTTTCCCGGCAACCCGAATACGATCCTTACAAATACAACTCTTTCCCGGTCAACGCGGGGTATCAGGTCTATCTCCTCTCCACAGAGGTGCGACAGCGACTGAACACCTGGCGACAGCAGGCCGGCATGGGATCCTTTCCTCCGGTACTGGCGATACAGTCGGTGGTGGACACCACCGTCTCCGCTAGCGCCGTGGCGGATCAGTTGATGGCGACTCTGCGTTCCGGGAAGGACGAGCTGATCCTGTTCGATGTCAATCGGGATGCCGATATCGTCAGTCTGTTCGTCAGAACCGGCCGTGATGAACTGAACGCGCTCATGACCGAACCCACAGGCTATGCCCTGACCCTGGTGAGCAACCGGGATCCCGATAGCCCGGAGGTCTTGGCATTAAATCGACCGGCCGGCTCAGCTCAGTTATCGTCCACCCTGCTGGGTCTTCAATGGCCAAGGGGAATCTACTCCCTGTCCCATGTCGCCTTGCCGATTCCGCCCGATGATCCGATCTATGGGGTGGGTCGCGCAGACGAACCCACCCTGGGGCGGATTGAGTTGCGAGGAGAGCAAAAACTGCTGCTGGTTCCGGCGGATCAGTTGATGCGCTTGCGTTACAATCCTTTTTATGACTATATGGAATCACGTATTCTGGAATTCACGCAGAAATGCACGGTCGCTACCAAGGCCTACCCCTGACTGAAAGCCGATGCGACACGAATCGTACTATTCCGCGCTGATCCTGTAGATGAAAGTACTCGATACTCTGTTTCAGCTGGCCATAGCCATAGTGCTTTTGCGCCGGGTCTATAAGTGTTGGCAAAGCTGCGAATCCCTCTGTCAATAGCTCAGCTTGATCAGCACATCATAATTGCGGTCGTAGGTATGAACACTCACCAAACCACGGAGATCGGCCACCCGAGTGAGTGGCGGTAAAGGTCGTAGTTCAGTTGCTCCCCCTGGCTCAGGCCGTTGGCGTTGCACCAGGCACGGCCACTCCCGTGTCCACAATCGGTCGATCACCGGCCGTCGGTCTGCGTCGCCTCCACGACCCGTTTCATGAAATCCCCGGCATCACCCGCTTCGATCAGACAGTCACCAAGGTCGAGCAGAAGTGCCGGATCGTCAATGCGGGCCAGCAGGGACTCCAACCGGTCGGCGCATTCGTCACCAAAACGGCGCCGCGCCTGGCGCTGCAACATCGCGCGTTCGGCTTCCAGCTTGCCTGCCTGCCTCCCTTCCCGCCTCCCTTCCTGCCTCCCTTTTTCAATCCCCTGTTGTTCCCAGGTCCGGGTCCACTCTTTGACACGTTCTGCCAGCATCACTTTCACCTCGCTCAGTTCATCCAGTTGGGGAACCTCAACACCAGGAAGCCGCGCCGGTAACAACACCCGCCCCAACCATACCGTGAATGCCCGACGCAAACTCCGTTGCTCCGGTTCCTGCAACCAGTCCGCCAACGCCCCGATCACTTCTATCAGATCCTCCGGTGCCCGGCTTTGTTCCAGTCGGATCAGGGCCGCTGCCAGATTGGTCATGCCGGACAATACCTCAGGATCATAGCGGTTCTCGTCCAGCAGCACATACTCGATGCGTGGGCTGTATCGGCCCAACGCCGCCGGCACCGGATGAATCAGTTCGTCCAGACAGGTGGCGCCCCTCCAGGGTGCCTCTCCATTGTAAACCACAATGGGCACCACAGGCGGCAAGCTCCCCGCCTCCAGTTTCTCCGACCGGATCAGCTGCTGATACAACAATCCCACATAGGTCAGCAACCGTACCGCCATCCACGGATCGTTCGTGGACTGGAACTCCAGCACCAGGTAGAGATACAGCCAGCGTCCCCCCCATCGCACCCGCCACACCAGATCCGAGCGCCGGTCGTCCAACAGGTCGCTGACGTTCTGCGTCTCGACCCGTTCCAGGGTGGAAAAGTCCAATTCCCCCACCCAGTCTTCCCGAACAAACCCCCGTAGCAGGTCGGCAACCATCCGGGGATGGGAGAACAGCAAACGGTATCCGGTATCGTGCGTGGCCATGTAATCCCCTCCTTAGTGTGTCAGGGGCCTGAGTCCAGCCCATCTGAAGTGGTACCTTTGCGTGGCTTGTTAGGAGGTACGCCGTCGTCGGA
>CAYUPV010000107.1:0-9287 GCA_964445885.1 uncultured Methylococcales bacterium | reverse complement strand
TTTATATTGCTTGAATTACAGAACCACAATCATTAATGTTTTTCACAACATAACGGCTCAGCTGTTGAGCGGAATTCGTTCTGGGCGGAGAATGCGTAGCATTCGAAGCTCAGGGCGTATTTCCGCTCCAACGGGTTGATAGCCAGAGCGCGTAGCGCGGCGGCTTTCAAGCCGGTGGAGTGAAGCGAAGCGGAACTCAACAGCTGAGCCGATAGCGCAGCGCCGCGCAAGCGGTGCTGCGCTATCAGTTAACTAGGCCGATTCCATGACTATAAGTATAGACGGAATCTCACCTACGCAAACTAGATGGATTCTGCCTAGTCAACTATCCTTGTCCTTATGAGCAAATACACCCCGAAATATAACCCTCCAACGGCCTCAGGCTTCACCCCCCGGACCTCCAACTGGCAACGATACCTGGACCTCCTCCAACGCAAAGGCGTCCCGGAGAAATACCGCAGGTACTACGTCCGGCATGTCGAAGAGCTGCTGGCGGCTTTTCCTGGCGCAAAACTCAGTGACCTGTCCAATGATCAGATTACTGCATACCTTCAAAAGTTGGCAACCGTATCCAAGGGTCCGGCCTGGCTGTTTCGCCAAAAAGTCGATGCGCTTCAATTGTTGCTTGTGGATCTGTGTGGCAATCGGCAGGCCAGGGAAGTCGACTGGGCCTACTGGTCGCAGGCGGGTTTTGATGAGCTGCCGGCCGAACATCCGACCCTGGCCCGCGAATTAAATCCGGAATCCACTTTAAAAAAGCCAGCCGCCAGGGATCTTGATCCTGCCTGCAGGGATTCTGTCTTGAAACTGGTACGTATTATCCGGACCAAGCAATATTCCATTCGGACCGAGGAAGCCTACCGGGACTGGATCGTCCGCTTTCTTGCCTTTTCGGGGAAAACACCCGAAGTCGTCGTCTCGGAGGATGCCGGGCAATTTCTTTCCCAACTGGCCATTGAACGGAATGTCTCTGTCAGCACCCAGCGCCAGGCACTGAACGCCCTCAATTTCTATTTCAAACATGTCCTGCAACAGGAGTTGCAGCTGAGCGATGGCTTTCAGCCCGCCAAGCGTCCACGCAGGCTGCCGGTGGTGCTGAGCCGCGACGAAATCCGCCGTTTGCTGGATCATCTGGAGGGCGTGCACCTTCTGATGGGCGGGCTAATGTATGGAACCGGGATGCGGTTGATGGAGCTGGTGCGGCTGCGGGTTCAGGATGTGGACTTTGACCGGGGAGTGATCGGGGTGCGGGATGGCAAGGGCCGGAAGGATCGTCTGGTGCCTTTGCCCCAGACCTACCGAAATGCCCTGCAGTCCCACTTGATGGAGCGTCGTCTGCGCTTCGACGGGGACTACGCCGAGGGGCCGGTGCACGTTTTTCTGCCTGATGCCCTGGCGCGCAAATATCCCAGGGCCTCCTGTGAATGGATCTGGCAATATGTATTCGTATCCGCTAGGATCTCCTATGATCCACGCTCTGGTCAACGAAGGCGCCATCATATCCATGAAAGCACCGTGCAAAAAGCCATCCGCCGGGCCGCCGACAAGGCCAGCATCCCCAAACGGGTCAACTGCCACGCCCTGCGTCATTCCTTCGCCACCCATCTGCTGGAGGCCGGTTATGACATCCGCACGGTGCAGGAACTGCTGGGCCATTCCGATGTCTCCACCACCATGATCTACACGCACGTGCTCAACAAGCCCGGCCTGCCGCCGGTGATCAGTCCTGCCGATTTCTGATTCATGCCCCCAATTTCCACTTTGCAGATGATCGTCCCTCACGAGCTGGCCGGCAAACGCCTCGATCAGACACTGGCCAGGCTTTTACCAGATTATTCCCGCAGCCGGCTCAAGCAGTGGATCGACGAGGGCCGGGTCAGCGTGGATGGCAAGTCGCTGCGCCCCCGCGACAAGCTCAAAGGCGGCGAACACATCGAGCTACAGGTGGTGGAAACGCCCGTCGAGGAGCATCGCCCCCAGGAGATTCCTTTATCTGTCGTATTCGAGGACGAACACCTGGTGGTGATCGACAAACCGGCAGGGCTGGTGGTCCATCCGGCCGCCGGTCATCACGACGGCACGCTGCTCAACGCCCTGCTATATCACATCCCCCACCTGGAGACGCTGCCCCGCGCCGGGATCGTCCACCGTCTCGACAAGGAGACCAGCGGCCTGCTGGTGGTGGCCAAGACCTTCAAAGCCCACAAAAGCCTGGTGGACCAACTGCAGGCCCGCAGCATGAAAAGGGAGTATCTGGCCCTGGTGCAGAGCCAGATGATCACCGGAGGCACCGTTGATGAACCCATCGGTCGTCATCCCACCGACCGCAAACGTTTTGCGGTGGTGCCCACCGGCAAGGAGGCCGTCACCCATTACCGGGTGGCCGAACGCTTTCCCCACCATACCCTGATCACGGTGAAACTGGAGACCGGCCGCACCCATCAGATCCGGGTGCACATGGCGTATCTGCGCTTCCCGCTGGTGGGGGATCCCCAGTACGGCCGCCTGCGCCTGCCTCCCGGCGCCAGCCCCCGACTGATCGAAACCCTGCGTGGCTTCAAACGCCAGGCCCTACACGCCGCCCGGCTTTCCCTCCGGCACCCCGACACGGGCGAGACACTGAGTTGGCAAAGCGAGTTACCCGAGGACTTCGAGGAACTGCTGAAGATCCTGCGCGAGGCACCGGCCGACGAGGTATGATTTGCATTTACCAGAAGGCAGGTATGGTTCCACATGAAACACCCTCTCCTTAGTATCAGTTTGCTGCTGGCCGCCTCTCCACAGGCCCTGGCCCATGGGGGACATTTCCACCTGAGCGAGGAAACCCTGGAAAAGGTCTTCCAGTTCATGGACGCCGTCTACGCATGGTCCATCGGTCACCTGCCACTGATGGCGGGGATCGTGGTTGGAATGTTGGTGTTGCTGGCCATCGGCAAGGCAATTCTGACCCGCACCGGCTGAATGGATTGGCATCTTCCGGACTGGCCCGCCCCCCCTCGGATCCAAGCTGCGGTGACCTTCCGCACCGGGGGCGTCAGTCAGGGTCTCTATCATTCCTGGAATCTGGCCACTCACGTCGGGGATGCCCCGGAGGCCGTCAGCAGCAACCGGCGAATGCTAAGACAACGCCTCGATCTCCCTGGCGAGCCGGCCTGGCTGACCCAGAGCCACGGCAGCCGGATCGTCGAAATCAAAGGTGAAAGAGAAGCGGGCGGTGAAGCCGCCGATGCCAGCTTCAGCTCCGCCCCCGATACCGTCTGCGCGGTACTCACCGCCGACTGCCTGCCTGTGCTGCTCACCGATGGCTTCACTGTCGCCGCGGTACACGGTGGCTGGCGCGGGCTGCTCGGAGGCATCCTCGACAACGCCCTGACCCGACCGCCGTGGCGCAGACCACCGATCGCCTGGCTGGGCCCTGCCATCGGCCCCAAGGCATTCGAGGTGGGCGCAGAAGTGAGGCAGACTTTTCTCACCCGGGACCCTTCATTTGCCGCCGCTTTCCAACCCGCGGGTGACCGGTTCCTTGCCGATCTCTATCAGCTGGCCACAATCATTCTCCGCCAGCACCGCGTATCCGCCGTTTTCGGCGGTGGCTTCTGCACTTACCACGATCCTGAACGTTTTTTCTCCTACCGCCGCGACGGCATTTGCGGCCGCATGGCCACCCTCATCTGGCGCGCCGGTTGAAAAACCGCACAGCCATCCCCACATACTGACCAGCCGAAAATTTCATACCCCACCAACCGATCAAAGGGTTTCAACCGACATGAGAATGGACAAACTGACCACCAAATTTCAGGAAGCACTGGCCAACGCCCAGAGCCTGGCGCTGGGTAAGGACCACCAGTTCATCGAACCAGTGCACGTGCTGATCGCCCTGCTGGATCAGGAGGGCGGTACCGTGCGCCCGTTGTTGACCAAGGCCGACGTCAACGTCAGCCAGTTGCGCACCGAACTGGGCAAGGCCCTGGACCGTCTGCCCACGGTCGAAGGTGTGGGCGGGGAAGTGCACATTTCCAACGATCTGGGCCGCCTCCTCAACCTGATGGACAAGCTGGCCCAGAAACGGGGCGATGCCTATATCGCCAGCGAGCTGTTCGTGCTCGCCGCCCTCGAAGACAAGGGACCCCTGGCGGAAATCCTGCGCCAGGCCGGTGCCACCCGCAGCATCATCGAAAAAGCCATCGACGAGATCCGGGGTGGGGAGCAGGTGACCGATCAGGCCGCCGAGGAACAGCGCCAGGCGCTGGAGAAATACACCGTCGACCTGACCGAACGGGCCGAGCAGGGGAAACTGGACCCTGTCATCGGCCGTGACGAGGAAATCCGCCGCACCATCCAGATCCTGCAGCGGCGCACCAAGAACAATCCCTGCCTGGTAGGCGAGCCCGGCGTGGGCAAGACCGCCATCGTGGAAGGGCTGGCGCAGCGAATCGTCAACCAAGAGGTCCCGGAAGGACTGCGCGACAAACGCATCCTGTCCCTGGACATGGCGGCGCTCATCGCCGGGGCCAAATTCCGCGGTGAATTCGAG
This sequence comes from uncultured Methylococcales bacterium, assembly GCA_964445885.1. GTDB lineage: Bacteria > Pseudomonadota > Gammaproteobacteria > Methylococcales > Methylothermaceae > Methylohalobius. The sequence continues at coordinate 4,753 of CAYUPV010000107.1, read as the reverse complement.
GAACGCCTCAAGGCAGTCTTGAGCGACATCGCCAAGGCGGAAGGCAAGGTCATCCTGTTCATCGACGAGATCCACACCATCGTCGGCGCCGGCAAGGCCGAAGGCGCGGTGGATGCCGGCAACATGCTCAAACCTGCGCTGGCTCGCGGCGAGCTGCACTGCATCGGCGCCACCACCCTGGACGAATACCGCAAGTACATCGAGAAGGATGCGGCCCTGGAACGGCGCTTTCAAATGGTGCTGGTGGACGAACCCTCGGTGGAAGACACCATCGCCATCCTGCGTGGCCTCAAGGAACGCTATGAACTCCACCACGGGGTGGAGATCACCGACCCGGCCATCATCGCCGCCGCCACCCTGTCTCACCGTTACATCACCGATCGCAAGCTGCCGGACAAGGCGATCGACCTGATCGACGAGTCGGGCGCCAAGATCCGCATGGAGATAGACTCCAAGCCGGAGGCCATGGACCGCCTGGAACGACGCCTGATCCAGCTCAAGATCGAGCGCGAGGCGTTGAAAAAGGAGACCGATCCGGCCTCGCAGAAACGCCTGGAGGCACTGGAAGAGGAAATCGCCGGTCTGGAAAAGGAATTTTCCGAGCTGGAGGAAATCTGGAAAGCAGAAAAGGCCGCCGTCCAGGGCGATCAGGCGATCAAGGAAAAGCTGGAACAGGCCCGGCTGGAACTGGAGAACGCCAAGCGCGCCGGCGACCTGCAGCGCATGGCCGAAATACAGTACGGCGTCATCCCGCAGCTGGAGGAACAACTCAAGGCCGCCCAGGAGGCGGAGCAGCGCGAATTCAAACTACTGCGCAACAAGGTCACCGAGGAGGAGATCGCCGAGATCGTCTCCAAGTGGACCGGCATCCCGGTGTCCCGGATGCTGGAGGGCGAGAAACAGAAGCTGCTGCGCCTGGAGACCGAACTCCACAAACGGGTGGTGGGTCAGGACGAAGCGGTGACCGCGGTGTCCAACGCCATCCGCCGTTCGCGTGCCGGGCTGTCCGACCCCAATCGGCCGGTGGGCTCGTTCCTGTTCCTGGGTCCCACCGGGGTGGGCAAGACCGAACTGTGCAAATCCCTGGCCGACTTCCTGTTCGACACCGAGCGGGCGATGATCCGCATCGACATGTCGGAATTCATGGAGAAACACGCCGTCGCCCGCCTGATCGGCGCCCCGCCGGGTTACGTCGGTTACGAGGAGGGCGGCTACCTGACCGAGGCGGTGCGGCGCAAGCCTTATTCGGTGATCCTGTTCGACGAGGTGGAGAAGGCGCACCCCGATGTGTTCAACCTCCTGCTGCAGATCCTCGACGACGGCCGCCTCACCGACAGCCACGGTCGCACGGTGGATTTCCGCAACACAGTGGTGATCATGACCTCCAACCTGGGATCCGACCGGATCCAGGAACTGGCCCAGGACAAATTCGCCGGGAGCGAATTTGGACGCCTAGAGGGCGCCCGCAGGGGAGACACTACGGAAGGTATCTCTCAACGCGCCGACTACAAGGTCATGAAGAACGAGGTCATGAGCTATGTGAACCGGCACTTCCGGCCCGAGTTCATCAACCGGATCGACGAGATCGTGGTGTTCCATCCGCTCGGACGCGAACACATCCACGACATCGCACGGCTGCAGATCGCACGGCTGCAAAAACGGCTGGAGGAACGGGAGATGAGGCTGGAGTTGACCGAAGGCGCTTTGGATATCATCGCCGAAGTGGGCTACGACCCGGTGTTCGGCGCCCGGCCGCTGCGCCGCGCGATCCAGCATCTCATCGAGGAACCCCTGGCGATGGAGATTCTCGAAGGCAAGTTCGGACCCGAGGACACCATCGTCGCCGGCGCCGAGGACGGCAGGATCGTCTTCAGAAAAGGCTGATCAAGCCACGTCGCTCAATCTGCCAACTTAGCGCGCCTTCGGGCGCGTTTTTTTCCTGTTTGGATCACGGATCAACCGGGATCCACCGGTTCATCACGCCTTTTTGACGAATTCCGATTTCAGCTTCATCCCTCCGATACCGGGTATCCTGCAATCGATATTGTGGCCATCCTGACTGTCGGGTACCAGACGGATGTTCTTGATCTTGGTCCCCACCTTGATCACTGAAGAAGCTCCCTTGACCTTGAGATCCTTGACGATGGTCACCGTATCGCCATCCTGGAGTGCATTGCCATGGGCATCGGTGATCACTGCTTCCTCGGTTGTAACTTCTGATTCGTCCCTGCCCCATTCGTGGGCGCATTCCGGGCAGACGTAGAGACTTCCGTCTTCGTAGGTGAATTCCGAACCGCATTGGGGGCAGGGGGGGAGCGTGCTCATGTTGTGTCGCCTTGATACTGATCTAAAATGAATAGGATTTTCGGATGGTATTCTACTATTTTTTCCTGACCGGCATGACAGGGTTTGCCTATCACACCGTTGGTGCCATTCCGGAAACGTCGATCCACGCATCGTTGAAGCGGAAAATAGGTATGCTCCCGGCTTTGAACAAAAAAGATGGCCCGGGATCGATCTCCCGGGCCACCCTTTTCTGCCTCGATCTGCCGAAGACTCAGATCAAAGCTTTCCCTGTCACTTGACTGCTACCGGAACCGCCAGCCTCGTTCCTCCCTGTGAAGACTCCATGCTGATGGTCTGTGTGGCATCCGGGAAGATACCACTGTTACGCACCTGCAGCTGCCAACCCCCGACATTGTCCACGAGCGCCGTCCCCAGCACCGGACCGGTCAGATCCGGACCCACATGTACGGTAATCGTGTTGTTGGGACCTGGAATGGTGGTGTCTCCCTGAATCCTCCAATCGGTGACTTTGACCTCCGCCTTTTGTACCGTGATCGATTCAGGGAACAGCACGTCAATGACGACCGTCGCGATGTTGGACACCAGCCCGGTAGCGTCGGTCACCTGATATTGGATGACATCCACGGTGCGTGAGGGACCAGCGACATAGCTGATGGTTCCATCCGGGTTGACCGTAGCGGTGCCGTCAACAGGCGCCGTGACGATCACGACCGAGCCGGGAACGATATCGCCATCAGGATCGGTATCGTTGGCCAGGACATCGATCACGACCGAATTGTTGACAGGAACGATGGTGCTGTCATCCACAGCCACTGGCGGATTGGGTATATTGGTTACCGTGATGGTCACAGTGGCCAGGTTCGATGCATTGCCATTGATATCCTTAACCAGGTAGGTAAAGGTATCGACTCCGGCAAAGCTCAGGTTTGGCGTATAGGTACTATTACCCGTCGCATCGACCACCACCGAGCCATTCTGTGGCTGGCCAATCACGGTCACCGTGGTCGGGTCCGCCGAAGCTCCGTCATTTGCCAGTACAGCGACGCTGACCGGGATATTCTCGGTGGTCGTTACCGCATCATCCGCTACCGCAGGCCCTTGAATAGCCACGCCCCCGGTCATGACGTTGGTGGTGATCACACCGCCTGCAGAGGACTTGACTGTCACCCTGGGTGGCGGGATCAACTTACCGGGTACGGTCAACTGACCGCCCACCAGAGTTCCAAGGGGTCGCCCCTGGTCGTCACTGGCGACCATCACCGGTGGCACCAGCTGGTCGCTGGAGGTGGCCTGAATGGTCAGGTTCCCGGTGACCGCATCCCAGGATGCTTGAGCGGTGAGCTCGTCCACCAAGTTGGCCTCGTTCAAGGTAGGCAGGGCATCCCCGTTGTTGGTGACGATGATCGATGCCGGCACGTCACCAGGCGCGGCGGGAATGATGGTGGTGTAGTACTTACTGCCAATGTTCTCCATGAGACGGGACGGAATGTTCGGTCCACTCACCGAAAGCAGCGGCTGGGGGCCACCGATAGCGGCCGCCGAGGTGGCAAACACATCGATCTGGGCCGAAACAGCGTCACGGGCATAGGTCGCCCGGCTGACATCGAGCAGCGCCGCCACCGGAGCGGTATGCACCTTGCCCATGAGCGAGAACAGATCCGTTTCGATCATGTTGATGCCTGGACCACCGATGTTGGGCCCTTCGATCCTGAAGAAGTTGGTACCGAAGGGGCTGCCGGTGACCTGGGTATCGAAGTTTGGATCCGCCAGGAAGGTGTTGCCTCCTGGCAATACCACCGGTGGCAAAGGATTACCCAGTGGATCGGCAGCCACCAGAAAAGGCCCCACTCGTCCATTCAGCACCGTGGTGAAAATACCGGGAGCAAGGCCGATGTCCTCAGTGAAGAAGATCGCCCGCGTCCCTGGTGCCACGTTGGGAAAGACTTCCACCCCGTAAGGATGGGTGACCGTATAGGTGCCACCCGGTTCAGGCACGTCCACCAGTACGCGGATCCGGCTGAATACCATCTGGTCGCCATCCAGAACCGGGCCGTTTCCGAAGGCCCCTTCCAGCGCCAACACGAGAGTTGCCCGGCCACCGCCAGCCACGGTCATCAAAGAGGTGGCATTCCAGTAGAAATGCTCCTCAGCGAAGTTTGCCGGGAAGGACTCGGGAGCGGTGCCAGTCGGGATGTCTGCCGGAAGCAGCAGGCAGTTCCCATTGAGAAGATCGGTGGCATTGGGAAGACAGAGATCCAACACCAGACCCGTCTTGTCCTGATACCAAGCAGGATAACCATTGGCGGGATCAATGGGCCCTATTCTGGCCAAATCGGCCTGAGCGACACCAAGGATTCCCAACAACAACGCAGTGCACAAATTTTTTATTTGAGGTAACTACTCACCCCTATCGTTATAGATCTCACCGGAGAGCGCCAACTGAATG
>CAYUPV010000106.1:0-9535 GCA_964445885.1 uncultured Methylococcales bacterium | reverse complement strand
AGGAGCCTTTCCCGCTGGTAGCGTCCGGAAGACGCTGCCGTACGGGGCTTTGGCATGGTCCGCAGCCACGCCTCCAGATCTTCCGCCACCTCCCGCCAATGGGCGGGGGTATCCCCAGGGCGGTCCAGGCACTTCTCGGAAGATTCCAGCAACCCATACTCATCCTCCAACAGCCGCTCGATCAGCCAGAGCAACTGCTCGGGGGGCGTCATAGAGGTCTTTGGCAACGCCGCGGTCACCACCTGGAAGCATCTGGCGAGCGCCGCGGCGGTTTCGCCTTCGTCGTCGGACTCTGCGACCTGGGCGTTTCCCCGGGTCCACAGCTCCTCGCCGAGCTCGGGCACCGCGCCCCCATGGCCCTGATCCGCCAGGGCGCGCAGTTGTTCCTCGAGATGGGTGTAATCGGGCAGGTTGCCTTCGTCTTTCCAGTAGTTGTACCAGACAGGTTCGGCGGTGAGTTCCCTGATCTCCCGTTGCAGCGCGCGCACCAGTTTGTCCACCTGGCCGCTGGCGAGCTGTTCGTTTTCCAGGATGTATCTGCCGACTTGCGGGAAGCGTTCTGTGAGATCGAGCAACAGCTGCAGCAGCTCGTCGCGGTCCCTGCCGCCAAGGATGTTTTCGACCGCCGCCAGGATCTTGGCGCCACTTGGCATGCCGGGGTGGAACGGTGCCTCGCCCAGCCATTGGTCTTGTTCCGAATCGCCGGCCAATGCCTGGTGGAGTTCATCGTCCTCTTCGAGGAGGGGAATGTCCTGCTCGTCCTTGACCCGTTCAGCGGCGGCCAGGATCACCGCCACCGCATGCTTGCAGGGTTCCCAATAGGGACAGGTGCAGGACCACTCGAAGCGCCCTTCGTCAACGAGACGGACCGACGTGACATACCGCTCGCTTCCACTGACCCAGGCAACCAGGGTGTCGTCTCGAGTGCGGGAAAGCCGCTCGACACGCTTCACATAGTTCCTGCCGCGATTGAGAATTCTGTCTCCGGACCAGTCACGTAGCTCCTCGAAGGTCAGCTTGCGCAAAACAGTGTCGATGGGGTTCATGTTTACTTCCCGGTGCTCATTGAATGCGAATTTTCCTGCAGTCGGCACTCCTCCCCCGACCCCGCCAGATCTTGCCGGGTGAAAGATGTCGCCGATCACCCGCTCGAACTGCTTGATATCGACAAGCTCAGTGGCGGCAATGTAGCATAGCGGAATTCCCGTCCGGTGCAGCGCCGTTATGTGCTTTTTACCTTGAGTGGAAAACGCTCTGGATGTTCAATCATTTCCTCTGTCAGATCAACGTCGATCTCCGGCCAATAGAAGTGGCCTGGGGACTGTTCTTCAACATTGACAATTGCTTTTATCGGTTGATCTTTAAACCAGGGGAAATCCTCATATGACATAAATAGCTCTTTGCCGTGAGCCAGGAGCCACACGCCATGTGCGGATATATTTGTAACCTCAACTGATAAAGTGTTTTTTCCATGCGCTAATGAGCTCATTGTAATGAACCTCGATTAGTGACTCGATTTCTTCCAATTGCTTACGTGAATAACGATAATTCTTCGCAAGCTCAATGTCCGGTTCCAACCAGAACTTTGCCTCTCCGCTGCCGGATATTACATGCACGTGCATTCGTTCTTCCTCTCTTGAGAAGAAGAAAAATCTGTACCCATGCTCTTTGAATACTGTTGGACTCATAATCTCCTTTGCACATAACGCAGGTGTGAGACATCCGGTTCCGGGCATCCATCCATACTTGGCCATCGTCGATGATTCTGGCGGCAAAGGCTTCTCTGATGACCGTCCGCGGCGTGACCTGGGGCAGGACCACGCGCTGATGCTCCAGATAATCTTTCAGCGTTTTCCAGGCCAGCTCGATACTGTATTCGAAACGCTGGGTCACCCCTTCCTTTTCGAGCTGGGGTGAGGCCCTTTTCCGCTTCCTGCTTCATGGTCTGCCTCAACAAGGTATAGGCCGTTGGAAGTTCCTGAAGCGATGGATCCAGCGGGGCGTGTTATCCGTCATGCCTGTGTTGGTCCCGGGTAAGAGAATGAGTTTCTACGTCTGCATGTTACGACAGGGTTTGGTGGCATACAAATCCCCCCTAACCCCCCTTTGTCAAAGGGGGGAACCTTACGGCTGTCGCCTCCCCCTTTGGAAAAGGGGGATCGAGGGGGATTTCCTCCCCAGCCGGTAGTAAAGTGGAATGAGTGTAATCAGTCACTGTCATAAGCGACAGGCAGTGACGCTTTCCGCAGGAACACAATGTGGCCAAACTGATTCCCTCCCTCAACAGCTGTCTCTCCCGCATGCAGGCCGGGGAGAAGCGCTTCGCCAGGCGGCTGGAGTCGCACCTGGAGGACGATTATCTGTGCTGGTACGAGCTGCCGGTGGGATTCCGTCACCGCTATTCGGATTTCATCGTCCTCCATCCCCACCGCGGGCTGCTGCTTCTGGAGGTGAAGGACTGGAAACTGGAGACGATCCAGCGCATCGACCGCACCTCGGCCACCCTGCTCACGCCGCAGGGACTCAAGACCGTGGCCAATCCCCTGGAGCAGGTGCGGCAGTGCGCCTACCAGCTGGTCCAGCAGCTGGAGAAGGACCCGCAGCTGGTGCATCACGAGGGACGCTATCAGGGCAAGCTGATCTTCCCCTACGGCTATGGGGTGGTGCTGACCCACATCACCCGCCAGCAGTTCGAGAGCACCGATCTGGGGGAAGTGCTGCCGGAACACTATACGATCTGCCGGGACGAGATGACCGAGAGCATCGATCAGGAAGCTTTCCAGGAGCGGCTGTGGAACATGTTCAACGTGCAGTTCCCGAAACCCCTGGAGTTGCCGCAGATCAAGCGCATCCGCTGGCATCTGTATCCCGAGATCCGCATCAATTCAGGGCAGGCCAGCCTGCTGCCGGAGGAGCCGGACGCGGAGGCGGAAACCCTGGTCCCCGACATCGTCAAGGTGATGGACATGCAGCAGGAACAACTGGCCCGCAGCCTCGGCGAGGGGCACCGGGTGATCCACGGGGTGGCCGGCTCCGGCAAGACCTTGATCCTGGGCTACCGCTGCCTGTATCTGGCCAGGCTGCTGCACAAGCCGATCCTGGTGCTGTGCTACAACATCACCCTGGCGGCGAGGCTGCGCGAGATGATGGAGGAGCGGGGGCTGGAGGGCAAGGTCAACATCTATCATTTCCACGACTGGTGCGGCGAGCAGCTGCGGACCTATCACGTCGAGCGGCCGGAGGCCGGGGAAGGCTACGTGGAGCGGCTGGTGGAGACCGTCATCGGCGCGGTGGAGGCGGGGAGGATTCCCCGGGGGCAGTACGGGGCGGTGATGATCGACGAGGGCCACGACTTCGAACCGGAATGGCTGAAGCTGGTTTCAGGGATGGTCGATCCCGAGACCAATTCCCTGCTGCTGCTCTACGACGACGCCCAGTCCATCTACGACAAGCGCAAGACCCTCGATTTCAGCCTCTCCAGCGTCGGTATCCAGGCCCGGGGCCGCACCACCGTGCTCAAGCTGAATTACCGCAACACCAGGGAGATTCTGAACTTCGCCTACCGTTTCATCAGCGGCTATCTCAAGCAGGACCAGCGCCGGCCGGACCAGGTCCCGCTGGTGAAACCGGAATCGGCCGGCCAATCCGGATCAAAACCCGCGGTAAGGCTCTTCGACTCCTTCGCCCGGGAGGCCCGTTACATCGCCCGCATCCTCCACCGCCTCCACGACGAACAAGACCTTTCGTGGTCCGCCATGTGCATCACCTACCGCCACCACTGGATGGGCGAGGCCCTGCACCAGTCATTGCAAGCCGAAGGCCTGCCCTGCGACTGGCTGGACACGGCGCGGGCGAAGAAGCATTTCCGTCCCTCCAGCGACAGTATCAAGCTGATGACCATGCACAGCAGCAAGGGCCTGGAATTTCCGGTGGTGGCCATCCCGGGCCTCGGCTACCTGCCGGCCGAAGGCGCCGATCCGGTGAACGAGGCCAAGCTGCTCTATGTGGCCATGACCCGCTCGACCGACAAGCTGCTCCTGACCGGCCACCGGGAGACCGAGTTTCTGCGCCGGCTTCAGGAAGCCGGGGTCTCTCCGGAGGACGAATCCGCCTGACGGATATGAACCTCACGCTGGGGATAGGGAATGGAGATGCCCTCCTCGTCGAAGCGCTTTTTCACCGCCCGGGTAATCTCCCAGTAGACGCTCCAGTAGTCTCCGGGACGGCTCCATGGGCGGCAGATGAAATTGACCCCGCCGCAAGCGGGGCCAGCTCGTGGACCTTGATCACCGGCGCGGGATCCTTCAGCACCCGTTCGTGACTGTTGACGATGTCTTCGAGCACCTTCTGGGCGTGATCGATGTCATCCTCGTAACCGATGCCGAACACCATGTCCACCCGCCGCTTGTCGGTGCCGGTGGCATTGGTGATCACCCCACCCCAGACCTGATTGTTGGGAACGATCATCGCCTTGTTGTCGAACGTCTTGATGTGAGTGGAGAACAGGGTCAGATTGGTGACCGTGCCCGCCACGCCACCGGCTTCCACCACATCTCCCACATCGAAGGGGCGGTACAGCAGCATCAGGATGCCGCTGGCGAAATTGCTCAGGGAATCCTGCAGAGCTAAAGCGATGACGAAACCGACCGCACCGATCAAGGCGAGCAGCGGCCCGATATTGACCTCCAGAGCCGACAACCCGACGATGATCCCGATAAAAATCACCACCCGGCGCACCGCCTTCACGGTGAAATCGCGCAACAGCGCGGATCCGCCCCGGGCGACATGAAATGCCCTGGAAGTAACATTGCCGAGAAATTTGGACAGATACCAGAACGCCAGCACGGTCACCACGAAGGCGGACAGATTCTTCGCCCAGCGAATCCCACCCTGCTCCGACAGGATCCACCCTTTCACCGTTGCCCACAGGGCGGTGGTGTCGGACACGTCCATCTTGACCCCCGAGACCGCACTGATGTATTTGCGGTATTTTTCGATGGTGTCCGCATCCCCACCCTTGGATTCCCAGGCCGACAGCACCATCTCGACCCGTTTGATGAGGGCGGTGCGCTCGTCGCGAAGCTGGTTGATATGTTCGAGCAGCTTGGCCTTCACATCCTCTTTCTGTTCGACCACAGCGGCCCCGCTCTTGGAGGGTTTTGGCTCCTCCTCCCCCTCCTCTTCAGCCTTTGCCTTGGCCTGCTTGAGGGCTTCAGCAGTCACCTTGCGAATTTCTCTGTCCTTCGCTGCCTTGAGTTCAGCCTGCCTGGCCTCCTTCAGGGCCATCTTCATCTCCTTCTTTTCCTTTGTGCTCCCGGAACTCTGCTGGCCTCCCCCAACCTCTTCGGCCACATCCTGAGCCTCTTCGATCTTCTCAATGGCGACGTTCTTGAAGTGGACCGCCAACTGAGCGGCGCTCAGTTCCTTCACCTTCCTTTTGAGCAGCCCCATCCAGCCCTCAGTCTCAACTTTCAGTTCCTCCTCTGTCAAAGGCTGCAGCCGCAGCTCCAGTTCCTCCAGGGAAATGTTCGGATCGCCGGTGGTCACCGGTCTGATGGGGACCCCTGCCTGGAGATCCTGCTGACACATCAACACCAATACCAGTTCCCATATAGCCACCCAAAGTCGGAGATGTTTTCTTTGTCTGATCATTCTATTTTTCCCCAGATTCTGTCTTTACGTCATCTACTTGCCGCAGGTCATCCCAATAGCAGACAAGAGCCCCCTCGTTCACCTTAACCATTAACTGTCACTTTTCGCTCCGGCCTCCCAAGTGTTTTCGCAAGCGGATCAACCCCGCTTCGATGCGGACAAATTCCACCGTTTTCCGTTCGAGAGAGGCGATATCGATATTCAGCCTGGCTGCCATCTCCCGGACGATGGGCAATGGCCTGGGATCGGCCTTGTTCCAGAAAGGTCGGAGTTCGCGTAGAAAGATGTTGGCCGTCACTTCCCCTACGCCATAGAAGGCCTTCAGCCTTCGTTCCAGGTCCAGCGAATCCGCGGCCACTTCATGCAGACGTTTCAGACTGCCCTCATACTCCTCGAGCAGTTGTTCGCAGTCCCGCAGGATCTGGGACGACTTCCTGCCATCATAGCGGACATACCCGCCCTCGCGCATTACCGGAAAGACCAGATAATCCCAGCCCGCTTCCAGAATCCTTTGCGGGGTCAACAGATTGTGACGCACAAAGGCCTGATAGGTATGCTTGGCGATGGTTTCCGTGATTCTGCCACCAAACAGCACGCTGGCCAGAAACCACTTGAAGTATTCCTCATCGGTATTGCGGGCGAGATCGATACCGAGTTCTTCAGAATAGAGCGGGGTTCGTTTAAGCTGTTCTAAAGTCGGGCTCATCGTCTTACAATGGATTTCAGTGAACGATCTACGTTGAACCGTTGGACATGTTTCCTTTGCATAATACCCATATCATGAAAACGATGGGAATCGAGCTGATGCATTATCCTCACCCCGGAGTTCGTCTGGGTACCGCCTGGCTGTTTATCTTCGTTCTGTGTTACCTTGCAGGCTGCGCCAGCAACCAGCGCCACCACCACTCTGCAACAACGGCCACCATTCAAGGCGTGGTTTCATCTCGGGACCGCATGGCGGTTCCGCCGAATGCGGAGCTGGAGGTCTTTCTGGAAGAACGCTCCACATTCAGGCTCCCTCCTCCCGTCATCGCCCATACCCGCCAGAAGATCCAGGGACATCCACCCTGGGAATTCACCCTGCATTACAACCCCAGACTGATCCATCCGGGCAGACCATACGGTCTTTATGCCCGGATCGTGGCAGCAGGCCACCCACTGTTTCTCAACGCTGAACCTGTCCCTGTATTTAACAATCACCCTACCTCATCGGTAAAGATCATGCTGACACACGACTACAACGAACACCTTCCGACCAAACCTGGAGCCACCGTGGGTCTGACCGATGCCCGCTGGATTCTGACCGAAATCAACGGCCAGCCGGCCCCACACGGCAATGCAGACAAAGTCGTCAATATGACGCTGACAGCGGATGGCAAGATCCACGGCTTTGCGGGATGCAACCAGTTCATGGGCAGCTACCGTCTCGACGACGGCCGATTGAAGATCGGTCCGCTGGCCTCGACCCGGATGGCCTGTGAACGCGGCATGGAGCTGGAACAGCAATTTCTTAAGGCACTGCGAAACAGTGCCCGCTTCGACATCAGCGAGCAGCTCCTGAATGTCCTCGATGCTGACGGCCAGGTCATGCTGCGTTTCAGGGCCAGCCGGCTGCGTTAGACCGCCAGCCTATCCGGCCCGTACCTTCGGCAGATCCCGCCAACGGGTGGTATAGGCCGGCGATTTGCGCAGCTGGCGCATGTGCCAGCTGGCGCTCAATGCCTCCGCGGCATAGCGGATCGCATGGCGGCCGTGGCGCTGGTTGATCCGATCCAGGACCTGCATCAACTGCCCGGACCTGTCCGCACGCCCCTGCTCTTCACCGAACAGTGCCCCTTGGCCGACGCTCTTCGGCACCAGATCGAGCAACATCACGCCCGCCTTCTGATACGCCAGACCGGGACGGAAGATTCGCCAGAGCCCGCTTACCGCACTGCGGATCAACACCCTCGAATCGCGCACGGGACTGCCAAAGGTGACCGTGGCGGCATTGGCATAGTACGGCTGCTTTGGATCAAATGGGCTGGTGTGGATGAAGACACACAGGGCCTGGGCGCAAAGCCCCTGGGCTCTGAGTTTTTCGCCGGCGCGGGCGGCGAATGCGGTCACCGCCGCCCTCAAATCGTCGAACTGCTTCAGTTTGTGGCCGAAGCTGCGCGAAGCCAGAATCTGTTTGCGCGGCGGCGGCAGCGCTTCGAGCGGGAGGCAGGATACGCCCCTCAGTTCCCACACGATACGCTCCATGACCACACCGAAGTGCTTGCGCAGCCGTTTCGGATCGGCCTCGCGCAGGGCCCGGGCGTGGCCGATACCGAATCCGCGCAGTCGCTGTCCCCAGCGCGAGGCGATGCCCCATACGTCCTCGACCGGCACCGCAGCCAACATCTCGTCCTCCGGGGCCGGCGGGCACGACCATTCCAGTACCGGCCCCGCCGGTCCCAGCCCTTTCTTGGCCAGGCGGTTGGCGAGCTTGGCCAGGGTCTTGGTGGGAGCAATGCCGATGGAGACCGGGATCCCGGTCCAGCAACGCACCGTGCGGACGATCCCCAGGGCATAGGCGGTCAGATCGCCGGGAAGCCCTGTCAGATCGAGAAAACACTCGTCGATGGAATAGACCTCACTCCGGGGGGCGAAGCCCGCCAGCACCTGCATCACCCGCCGTGACAGGTCGCCGTAGAGGGCATAATTGGAGGAGAATACCGCCACCCCCTGCCGCCGCAGTGCCCGCTCGATCTTGAAATAGGGCGCCCCCATGGGAATCCCCAGATTCTTGGCCTCCTGGCTGCGGGCAATCACACAGCCGTCGTTGTTGGACAGCACCACCACCGGCCGGCCCTCCAGCTGTGGCTGGAACACCCGCTCGCAGGAGGCATAGAAATTGTTGCAGTCGACCAGGGCGAACATCAGAACGACCGCACAGCGTGGGCGACCACGCCCCAGATCAGAAACTCCATCCCCTCACGGATCTCCAGCGGAGGATAGTCGGGATTCTCCGGCATCAGCCACAGACTTCCATCCCTGGCCTCCAGGCGTTTGACGGTCAGCTCGCCATTGACCACCGCCACCACGATGTGCCCCGGCCGGGGTTCCAGGGCACGATCGACCACCAGCAGGTCCCCGTGATGGATGCCGGCTCCGGTCATCGAGTCTCCCTCCACCCGAACGAAGAAAGTCGCGGCCGGATGCTTGACCAGATGCTCGTTGAGGTCGAGACTGTCCTCCTGATGGTCGTCAGCAGGCGAAGGAAAACCGGCGGCGATGCGGGAACCGTACAACGGCAGGGGAAGCACGCTCGGGGAGCGGGTGAATACCTGCGCACGCCGACTGCCCACATCGGTCAGCCACGACTGTACCGCAGCTACCAGACTGACTGGTACCCGGACCGGCCGGGTCGGTTCCCCATAACGGCCCGAACCGGGTTTGCGGCCGGCACCGGGGCGGTGGCCACCACGCTGGGTGGAAGAGATCTTGGCCATGACTGTATCCCGTTGGTTTTTGATTACTGATACAATAATCAAAAAACCGGCCCCAGGACAAGCTTTTTGTCGACAAACATCCGTGGAGGAACCCCCATGATCTTCACCAACCGGATCGAAGCCGCACAGCAACTGGTCGAGGCCCTGTCCCACTACCGGGGCAAGAATCCCCTGATACTCGCCATTCCCCGTGGCGCGGTGCCCATGGCCAAGGTGGTGGCCGGCGCCCTCGAGGGGGAGTTCGACGTGGTGCTGGTGCGCAAACTGGGCGCCCCGGGCAATCCGGAATTCGCCATCGGTGCGATGGACGAAACCGGCTGGGTCTACGTTGCGCCCTGGGCCGGGTCGTTGGGGGCCGTCGAGGACTACATCGAACGGGTAAAGGCGCGGTAACTGGCCGCGATCAA
>CAYUPV010000105.1:0-9535 GCA_964445885.1 uncultured Methylococcales bacterium | reverse complement strand
TCCTGGGACAAACAAAGAATGAGTGCCGAGGAACATCGCCTTCTCAGTCTGTTGGCTTCACAGTGGTGGTTTAACGGAAAGCTGCTTGCCGGGGTGGTTCTGCTGGGGTTGGTGATGACCGAGCATTATCTGATCTACCCCTTGGCGGTGGGACTGTTGGTGATTCGCAGAGCTCTGGAACAGGTTTTGTCTCCTTATTGATAGGCTTTCCTGCAAGTCTGGAGGCAGACGCAGGTTGCAAACCTACCCACTCATGGGAATTTCATTGTAAGGGGTCAAATGGGTTTTGATGATCGTTAAAGGGCAAGAGGTCGGAACCTGCTTCCGGTTCTGTTCTCACTCAGTAAGAGCGTAGCGTCTAGTAGCATCTCGTCTGCTAGGCTTAATAGATGGGGTTGTTTTTCTGGGTGGCGCGATGGAATATGACATCAAGCTGGTGGCTCTGTCGATTCTGGTATCGATCGTTGCCTCCTTTGCCACCCTTGAACTGATCCTGGATCTGATAAAACGCCGGCCACTGCCCTGGGTGGGCGTTCTGGCAGGTGCCCTGGCGTTCGGCATGGGTATCTGGTCGATGCATTTCATCGGCATGTTGGCTTTCCACCTGGATTTTCCAGCAGTCTATGACGGGATGCTCACCCTGCTGTCCTGCATGCTTGCTGTGATTGCCAGTGCGATTGCTATCCTGACCGCGATACGTTCCGATTCCGATCACTGGCATCTTTTTCTTGAAGCGTCCTGGATCGCCGCTGCCATCAGTGGCATGCATTATACCGGCATGGCTGCGTTGCAGGTGGAGCCAACGCTTGTTTATTCACCTTTATGGATTCTGTTGTCCCTGTTTATCGCCTTGATAGCGGCTTACATTGCGCTCGAGATTGTGCTGTATCTTCGTTTTCATGGACGAGGACTGGGGGCTTGGAAGCAGGGAGTGGGCGCCATAGTCATGGGCCTGGCTATTTGTGGAATGCATTACACGGCGATGGCAGCGACCAGGTTTTCTCCCATAAGTCACCTTCCAGATATTGGATCCATGTGGGTATTGGGAGAAAATGCCTTGAAAATTGGGGTGGGCAGCGGAATGCTGGTCATACTGGCGATGAGTCTCTATGTGGTTTTGAATCGGCCCCGCCCTCCCATCTGGGGAATCCTGTTTCTTATCATGGGGGCAGAACTGACCCTTGCTTTCACGGTGCCGTTAGTCTTCTCAGGGTTGTACCGCTTGTATCAGGAACTGTTGAATGTCCTGCTGCTCGGGGGATTCGTGACTCCTATCATCTATCGGCTCCACCTTCATCAGGCGGAAAAGCGTCAGGCGCAGGAGAGTCTGAAACACTATGCAGAAACGCAAGGGATTCTTAATCGTTTGTTGACTATGCGGGTGTCCCGTCTCAGTTTACATACCTTGCTGGAGCAAGCCTTGGCGTTGGTCTATGAACTGCCATGGTTACCCGTGCGCGATCAGTGCGGAATCTTTCTCTATCGCGAAGACAAGGCAGTGTTGGAGCTGATTATTCACAAAAACTTTGATCAAGAGCTAGTGTCTTTATGTCAACAGGTTCCATTGGGTCAGTGTTTGTGTGGTGAGGCTGGCCTCACTCAAGAGATCCAGCACGCGGCCTGTGTGGATGAACGTCATGTGATTCGTTTTGAAGGCATGGCACCCCATGGACATTACAACATCCCATTGCTGCTGGATGACAAACTGATCGGGGTAATGGTGCTTTATCTCGAGCACGGTCATGCACGACAGGAAGATGAAGTGGCATTTCTGAAGGCGTTCGGATCCACGCTTGCCCAATTGATCGATCGGTGGCGTAAATCGGAGATGATCCAACGGTTGGCGTTCTACGATCCCTTGACCAAACTGGCCAATCGTACCCTTCTGGAGGATCGTTATCGTTTGGTGCAGGCCCAGGCCCGAAGAGCTGAAAAAAAATTTGCACTGCTGTTTCTGGATCTCGATAACTTCAAGACCATCAATGATACCCTGGGCCACACTCAGGGGGATTTGTTGTTGAAAGAAGTCGCCCGGCGTTTGAAAGGATGCGTTCGCGAAAGTGATACGGTTGCCCGTCTGGGGGGCGATGAATTCATCATTCTTCTAGCCACCCTGGAAGGATCCACTAAACAAATCATTCAGGATGTCGGTAGGGTGGCAGAGAAAATCATTGCTGAGATTACTAAACCCATTACGTTGTCCAGTCAGGAATTTCAGATAGGAACCAGTATAGGGATCGCTTTTTATCCCAATGACGGGATGACTCTGAACAAGCTGTTGCAGGCGGCGGACACAGCCATGTACCAAGCCAAGAAACAGGGCCGGGGACGGTATCAGTTCTACACTCAGTCCATGAATGTGAGGTTGAAGCAGCGAATAGAGATTGAGAGGATACTGCATCGGGCACTTCAAGAGGACCAGTTTTATCTTGCTTATCAACCCCAGTTCGAGATTGCCAGTGGAAGAATCGTAGGAGCCGAGGCGTTGATCCGTTGGAGGCATCCCGAGAAGGGTGAGTTGTCTCCGGCGCATTTTATTCCCATTGCTGAAAGCAATGGTTTCATCGTCGAGTTGGGGCAATGGGTATTGAGGGAGGCCTGTCGTCAAAAGGCGAAGTGGAATCAAGCGGATCTGTGCTGGAACTTGCAGCATTTGGCGATCAACGTCTCATTACGCCAGTTGCAATCGGCCGATTTCATCCCAATGTTGAAACAGATTCTGAAAGAAACCCGAGTGAGTCCGGTCGAACTTGAACTGGAAGTGACCGAATCGATCTTTATCCGCCGTGACGACAATGACCTGACGAAAAATTTCGATCACCTCAGGAACCTCGGTATTCGTCTGGCAATGGATGATTTTGGCACCGGTTACTCGTCTTTGGGACGGTTGAAGTATTTTCCCATCGATACTCTCAAGATAGACCGTTCCTTTATCCGGGATCTGACCACCGATCCCAATGATGCTTCGATTACGCGGGCCATTATCGCCCTGGGGCACAGTCTCAATCTGAAGGTGTTGGCGGAAGGGGTGGAAACCGAAGATCAATTCATCTTCCTGCGTCAGTTGGGCTGTGACTGGATGCAAGGGTTCTATGCCGGCAGGCCAATGTCGGCGCGGGAATTGGTGAGGCAATGGTCAGACGATGTCCCATTTGCCGCACTGGTTAAAGGATAGTCAGGGATTCGCCTGAAAGGCGTCTTGGACCCAATGTACGTGAAAATTCCTCTCTGACAAGGCAACCACATCGAAGCGGGTAGCCGTGTCCAACTTATGATGACAGAGATAATGGTGGGCACACTGTATCAAGCGCTGTTGCTTGCGCTGGTCAACGCTGGCCAGGGCCCCTCCAAATCGTTGATTCCGTCGCAGGCGAACCTCTACGAATACCAAACTTTGTTCATCACGCATGATCAGGTCGATTTCACCCCCGCGCCAGCGGTAGTTTCGGGTAACGAGCTGCAATCCCTGGTTTTGAAGATAACTCAGGGCATAATCCTCGGCTGCCTGGCCGCTGCTCAGGTGTTCAGGGTATGTTTTCATTCTGTGGGATGATGTCAGGTGCCAGGCCATAGATCACCGGCACCCCTTGTTGAAATTCTGCACAGGTCATTTGCGGTTGTATGCGTCCATCCATCTCTACCTGAAGAATACCTGTAACGCCTGCTAGTCTTTGGTTCCCGGTCCCCAGAAGGGTGAAAGGAATCCGATAGGCATCCATCCCCAGGGCCGCCAAGCGAAGATAAGATCCGGAATGTTTCCCGAATTCTGTCTCGAACTGGGTGACCGAGGGAGCGGATTGATATTCGCCATTCAACAGCCAAGGGATGTCACAGAAGCGTATTCCTTCAAGATCCTTGTCCCACTGCGGGTTAGGGTGGCCTTCATAAATGTCCCGGGTGGCGTATACCGGCAGATAACCAGCCTTATAGAACATCAGTTGAGGACGTATCAGCCGTCCCTGGCGAGGGCCGGCCTGGAGAAACACAAAATCCGCATCCCGGCGAATCCTGGGTTCGAATTGTATCTCCCAGACGACCTTGCGTAAGCGTTGAAAGCGGCGCCGGCTTTCATCAATATTGAGAAGTTTCTGTAGGGGAGCGGAAAAGTCGGTTGAAGAAGGATCGTAATACTGGATTTCCAGGATCTTTCCTCCCAGGGTGTCCCAGTATTCATGAAAGTGTTGTTCGATCCGGTCCCCCAGAGGGGAATTCGGTACCAACATCAGTACGTTCTGGTAGCCATGCATCCAGGCACTGGCAGCTGTCTGTTCCACTGCGTCCTCCGGTGGCAGGGCCATCTGGTAAAGTCCCGACCGCGATAGCCCTTCGATCCTATTGAGTGCCAATAGGGGAGGATTGAATTGCTCCAGTGGGGCTAATTGTTCCAAGGCCGGTTTCTGTAGGGGGCCAAGGATAAATTCGGCACCCTGTCCACTTGCCTGATGATAGAGAGACACTGGGTCAAGACTGGAAGTATCGTATTCGATCAGTTGGGACTGAAAAGTATTGTCAGGCAGATTCTGTATTGCCTCGATACCCAGACGGATGGCTTCTGAGGCGGTTTGGTAGGGGCCAGTGGCGGGCAGTAAAAGCGCCATTCGCTGGGGGGGTTGGTAAGTCCGTAGGCGACTGGACAGGGTGTTCTCCAGGAATTTCCCCCTGCTTGCCGGATGGGTAGGGTAGCTATTTTGCCACAGGGCAAGTGCGCGATCCAAGGCATCCGAGCGGTAAGGGTGGGATCGCAGGATCCTGGCCAATGCGATCCAGCCCGCCAGATCACTGTTCGATGGGGCCTGTAGACTATCCAGATCGGAAACAGGTATCAGCAGCAGGGCTTCGAGAATCGCCTGATTGTTGTCTTCCACCGCGGGAGGGGTTTTCAATAATTTCCCCAACTGGACGCGCTGTTGGATGCTGGCCAGCAGCTCTCCCTGGAGGGTCAAGGCCCGGGCCTTGAGCTCCAGGTAGCGCTTGCGAAGAGGGATGGGAATCTGCTTCGGTTGCAATTGCCTCAGATGTTCCAGGGTGATTTGGGGCTCGCCTGCTTCCAGTGCCACACGGGCACGAAGCAGGTGGTGGAAAGCACGTTCTGCAGGAGGAAGTTGTGGTGGTTCGATGTGGTCCAGGATCTGCCTGGCGGTTTCCATGTCACCTGCGCTGATCCATGCATCGGCAGAGCGTAACAAATAGATGGGTCGATTTTCAGGTGAGGCAAGCTGAGCCGCCTTTTGATAGGCTTGGGCAGCCTGGCGGTATTTCCCAGACTGGTAAAGCGCACGTGCCTGGTGTGACCAAGCGGGGACCGGGTGTTTCACGGCCTGTGGGATTGGGGCACAGGCCGATAGGAACGTGCAGCAGATGACGATGATCCCTCTCCATGGATGAGGCAAGAGGGACTTTCGATGTCGCTTCACGATTACTGTCCCTCGCCTCCCCAGAATCTCGCCCAGGTGCGGCGTCCTGGACTGGGTCGTTTCTCCAATGGTACGAAGGCGCGTTTGGGCTGTCCGACATACAGCTGACGTGGGCGACCGATCTTCGTTTCCGGGTCAGAGATCATTTCTTTCCAATGGGCAACCCAACCGACCGTACGACCAATGGCGAACAGGACCGTGAACATGTGTGTGGGGAAGCCCATTGCCCGCAGCACGATGCCGGTATAGAAGTCCACGTTGGGATAGAGTTTTCTTTCGACGAAGTATTCGTCCTCCAGTGCGATGCGTTCCAGTTCCATGGCCAGATTCAGCAGTGGGTCATCCTTATGGCCTAATGCCTCCAGCACTTCATAACAGGTCTGTCGCATGATCTCGGCACGGGGGTCATAGTGTTTGTATACCCGGTGGCCGAATCCCATCAGGCGGAACGGATCGTTCTTGTCCTTGGCGCGCTTGATATAGTCAGGAATCCTTTTTTGATCACCGATTTCCATCAGCATCTTAAGCACCGCCTCGTTGGCACCTCCGTGGGCGGGACCCCATAGGGATGCGATGCCGGCGGCAATGCATGCGAACGGATTGGCGCCGGAGGAGCCGGCCAATCGCACTGTGGAAGTGGAGGCATTCTGTTCGTGATCGGCATGCAGGATCAGGATACGGTCCAGTGCCCTGACTACGATCGGATCAGCTTGGTAGTCCTCGGAAGGCACGGAAAAGGTCATGTACAGTAGGTTCTCGGCGAAACTGAACTCATTGCGGGGATAGACGAAAGGACGTCCAACGGTGTAACGGTAAGCGTAGGCGCCGATGGTGGGCATTTTGGCAATGATACGATAGGCGGCCAGCATCCTCTGCTCGGGGTCAGTAATGTCGGTATTGTCGTGATAAAAGGCCGACAAGGCACCCACGACGCCCACCATGATCGCCATTGGATGGGCATTGCGAGTGAAACCACGGAAGAAATGCATCAATTGATCGTGGAGCAGGGTATGGCGCTTGATGTCGTTCTCAAACTCAGCCTTTTCCTCCGGCGAAGGAAGTTCGCCGTATAGAAGAAGATAGCAGGCTTCCATGTAATCACTCTGAACCGCCAGGTCCTGGATAGGATAACCGCGGTAAAGAAGGATACCATTGTCGCCATCGATGAAGGTGATGGCGGATTTGCAGGAAGCCGTGGAGGTAAAGCCGGGATCGAAGGTCAACACGCCTGAGGTCTGGAAGAAGTTACGGATATCGATGGCCGGGGGGCCTTGGGTACCGTGTAGGAGGGATGGTTGATAACGTTGACCACTACGCTCGTCGATCAGGGTGAAGTGGTCTTTGGGTGAGGTGTTCTGCGTCATGGCAAATTCCCTGTCATCAGTGTATTTTCCTTAAGGTTACCATGAAAACAAAGGAATGAAAGCTACCCAGGGATGTCCAACCGAACACTGATATAATAAGCGGTTTTTTATGCATAACCTGTTATGAACAAGCAATTCCAGGAAATCCGGAAGCGTCGAACCTTCGCCATCATTTCCCATCCCGATGCGGGTAAAACCACCCTGACCGAAAAACTGCTTCTGTTTGGGGGTGCGATCCAGTTGGCGGGTGCGGTCAAGGGACGCAAGGCCTCGCGTCATGCCACTTCTGACTGGATGGAGATGGAAAAACAGCGGGGTATCTCCGTGACCACTTCGGTGATGCAGTTCGAACACGCCGGTTGTCTGATGAATCTTCTCGATACCCCGGGTCATGCCGATTTCTCTGAAGACACTTACCGTACCCTGACCGCAGTCGATTCTGCCCTGATGGTGATCGACAGCGCCAAGGGGGTGGAGGAGCGGACCATCAAGCTGATGGAGGTCTGCCGTCTGCGTGATACCCCTATCATCACCTTCATCAACAAGCTGGACCGGGAGGGGCGTGATTCCATCGAGTTACTGGATGAAATCGAATCGGTCCTCAAGATCCAATGTGCACCGATGACCTGGCCCATCGGGATGGGCAAGCGATTCAAAGGCGTCTATCACTTGTACGAGGACGCGGTGCATCTGTTCGATCCTCGCCACAGTGACCGGGTGGTTCAGGGGGAGGTGATCGAGGGCCTGGAAAATCCCGCGCTGGATGAGCGTCTGGGCGGGCAGGCCGAAGAACTGCGTGAGGAAATCGAACTGGTGCGCGGAGCCAGCCACGAATTCGATCACGGGGCTTACCTGGAGGGAAAACAGACACCGGTGCTGTTCGGTTCAGCGATTAATAATTTTGGCGTGCTGGAATTGTTGGATACGTTTTCCCGCTATGCGCCACCCCCTCAACCCAGGCAGGCGGTTGAACGGCTGGTCTGTCCTGATGAACCCAGGTTCAGCGGTTTCGTCTTCAAGATTCAGGCGAACATGGATCCCCAGCATCGGGACCGGATCGCTTTCATCCGCATTTGTTCTGGCCAGTATCGCAAGGGAATGAAACTTTATCAGGTACGGCTGGGCAAGCAGGTGACCATTGCCAATGCCCTTACTTTTCAGGCCGCCAGCCGCCAGCATGTGGAGGAGGCCTGGCCCGGAGACATCATCGGTCTTTACAATCATGGCACCATCCAAGTGGCTGATACGTTCACCCAGGAGGAGAAACTCAAATTTGGCGGAATTCCCTATTTTGCCCCTGAACTCTTTCGTCGGGTGGTTCTGAGGGATCCTTTGAAAGCCAAAGCACTCCATAAGGGGCTGGTCCAGCTCAGTGAAGAAGGCGCGACCCAGGTGTTCAGGCCTCTCAAGAACAATGATCTGTTATTGGGTGCGGTGGGTGTGCTCCAGTTCGATGTCACTGCTTTCCGGCTCAAGAGCGAATACAGTGTGGAATGCAGTTACGAGGCGGTGAATGTGAATAGCGCCCGCTGGATCGAATGTGATGATCCCAAGAAGCTCGAAGAGTTCAAGCGCAAGAACTTCGAACATCTGGCGGAAGATGGAGGTGGCTTCCTGGTCTATCTGGCGCCCACCCGTGTCAATCTGCAGCTGGCACAGGAACGCTGGCCGGAAGTGAAATTCAATGCCACCCGGGAACTGTGAGTAAAATCTGCTCAGATTCAATAAGCGATTTGTTATAATCTCGCGTTCATGCTTGAGGGTTAGGCAGGGTGTCAATGGGCCGGTTCAGTCCGGATTCATGAAACACCTGTTATGTTAAGCCTACCTTGAATCAAAAAGGAGGAACCAAATGAAAATTCGTCAAATGATGCTGGGCATTGCCTTGGTCGCCACCCTGGGGATGTCATCTCTGGCTGCTGCCACTGAGTTCACCCCGGATGAGAAACTGTGGCTGGGAATGAAAATCTACGAGCGTGCTGCTGGACGCGGTTGTGGTACCTGTCACGATGTGAAACCCTTTCCGGATCTGACCGAAAGCGTCAAGAAGCTTTCCAAAGAAGAGTTTCTAAAAGTTGTCAAGGAAGGACGCCCCGGTACCATCATGACTCCAATGGCACCCCAGATCATGAAAATCGGCTTGGTGGAAAAAGCCTGTATGACCGAAGAGCAAGCCTTGGATGCGCTCCACGGCTATCTGACTGCCTTGGCCAATGGTGAGGTCAAGGGGGGCAAGGTAAAGAAGCCCAAGAGCCTGAAAGGCAAAATGAAAGGTTGTAAATAAACTGTCATTGCTCTGGTGACACCGTATCAGCGGTGTCACCGCCGCGGTGGTCGGCTTTTCCGCCAACCATCGACGTCCAATCAGTGTATTTCCTTTTTTCTCGCCACTCGCCATTGCTGCACTGAACCATCCGAAGTCGCGCTTTGAATATAAACCCCTTTTTTGCTGAATCTCAAGGCAACCACAGGACTGGCAGTCGGTCGCCATAAGGGTCTGGCAGGTTTGTACTGACGCAGTAAACGCCCTTTTTTAACGTGCCAAAGTTTGATCCCTTGGGATGGGTGGCCGGTAGCCAGCAAGCCCTCCTTGTTGGAAAAAGCGGCACTGGTCACTGTGATGAAAGCCGGGTCGAGTTCATGCTGCAGTTTACCGGTGGAAGTTTTCCAGATCCGAATCGGACCCAACAAAGCATTGGTCAGCGCATAGGTGCCTTTGGTTGACAGGGTGACGTTGGCCAGTTTGCCCCGGGGCAT
>CAYUPV010000104.1:0-9577 GCA_964445885.1 uncultured Methylococcales bacterium | reverse complement strand
GTTCCAACTGCTTGTCTCCGGGAGCGAGCAACGCGACAGCTGGATGCAGCCTATCCCCATCGCGCGCCTCCCGGACCTCGATCTTAGACAATTTGTTCAGACGCTCGGCGAAACTGGGGGTGAAGTTGCCAGGCATATGTTGAATCAAAAGAACAGGAAAATCGGTCGAGTCCGGCAGCCTTGCCAGAATCTTTTGCAGTGCCACTGGACCACCGGTCGATGAGGTAATGATCAACAGCTGCGGAGATCCCAAAGCCTTTGCATGACACACGACTCTGGAATTCCTGGAAGCGTAGCTGTCTTCCGACCTGGCGGTTGATACTTCGAGCTGCCGTCGCCTCCCTGCCAGGGCATGGACTCTCCGCCTTAGCATGAGTTTGGCAGTATGGCGATCCCGATGGATCGTCTCCATTTGTTTGGGTAGAAAATCCATCGCCCCGGCCTCCAGGGCATCCAGGGTGGCCTGGGCCCCTGCCCGGGTCAGGGCAGAGAACATGAGGATAGGAGTCGGATGACGATGCATGATCTGACGCACCGCTTCGATACCATTCATGACCGGCATCTCCACATCCATCAGGATCACATCCGGGCAAATCAAGGCAGTCTTCCGAACCGCTTCCCGGCCATCAGCCGCGACATCGGCAACTTTGATCCCTCGATCCTCCTCCAGGATCTCGACCAGTCGTCTGCGCATGAATACCGAATCATCCACCACCAGAACCTGGACACTCACCCCAAGCCCCCTGTCCCATCAGTCGGCCACAAACCCAACTTGATCCTCACGCTGCATACCTTTTCATCAGGCTGGGGACATCGAGAATCAGGGCAATCATCCCATCTCCAGTGATGGTGGCGCCAGCCAATCCTTCCAGACCGTGCAACTTGGCACCCAGAGCTTTGATCACCACCTCTTCCTGGCCGATCAGATGATCGACGACAAAACCCACATGGCGGCCACCGACGTTGACCACCACCACGTGACCATCGGTTTGTCGATCCCCTCGGCCACAGATCAGCCATTGTTTGAGGTAAAACAGGGGCAAGGCACGTTCGCGTACGATCACCACTTCCTGACCATCAACCACATTGGTCTTATCCAGATCGAGATCCAGAATCTCCACTACGTTCGCCAACGGGAGGGCAAAAGCCTGTTGCTCCAACTTGACCATCAGGGTCGGCATGATGGCCAGGGTCAGGGGCACCTTGATTGTGATCTTGGAACCTTTGCCCTTGACTGAATCGATCTCGACACTTCCGTTCATCTGGTTGATGCGGGTCTTGACCACGTCCATGCCCACCCCACGACCTGAAATGTCGGAGATCTCCTGCTTGGTTGAGAAGCCGGGCATGAATATCAATTGAAAGCACTCCCGATCATCCAGCCGGGTAGCACTCTCCTCATCCATCAAGCCTTTTTCCACTGCTTTTTGCCGCAGCAGTTCCGGATCCATTCCCTTGCCATCGTCCTCGATAGTCAGCTGGATGTGATCCCCCTGCTGGGAAGCGGTCAGGACCACAACCCCTTCCCTGGGTTTGCCCGTTCTCTCGCGATCTTCGGGCATCTCAACACCGTGATCGACCGCATTGCGCACCAAATGGACCAGTGGATCGGCGAGCGCCTCCACCAGGTTCTTGTCCAGATCGGTCTCTTCGCCCTGCATCACCAGCCGCACTTCCTTGTTGAGGCTGCGCGCGAGATCGCGAACCACCCTGGGAAAACGGCCGAAGACCTTTTTGATCGGCTGCATTCGGGTCTTCATCACGGCCAGCTGCAGATCGGAAGTGACCACATCGAGATTCGCCACCGCTTGCGCCATGTCCTCATCATCCAGGACAGCACGCAGGGTCTTGAAACGATTTCGAACCAGAACCAGCTCCCCCACCATATTCATGATTTCGTCGAGACGCTGGGTATCGACCCGAACGGTGGATTCGGCCGTTGCAGTTTGTTTTTGTTTCCCACCTTGAACCGCTTTCAACGCTGGTCGAGGTTTCTGTTCGGATGCTTCCTTTGATTTGGCGGGAGCTGTTTTTTGCTTTTTCGTCACCACCTCAGGCGAATCCACAGCCGCCCTTTGCTGTTTTGCTTTGTGAGCTGCCCCGGAATGTTTGCCGGGGCCATGCAACTGGTCGAGCAGCGCCTCGAATTCCTCTTCAGTGATCTCATCGATCCTCTCCGACGGAGCTTTCCCGGATACCTGCTCCGATGCCTTCTTCACGTCTTTTCCAGGCGCTCCCCCAGGGCCATGAAGCACATCGAGCAACTTCTCGAATTCCTCTTCACTGATTTCGTCAGGGCCTTGGCCCTGCAATGCCGATGCCTCGGCTGCCTGAAGCAGCGCCTCGAACTCTTGCTCCACCGGATCGATTACTACTGGCTTGGAAGAGGGTTCTTCGGTGGTTGCAGGTTCGTCAGTCACATCGATGCTTTCCACCTCTGCAGCGCTGGTATTTCCCTCCGGCTGGGTAAACTGCTCCAAGGTTTTAAGGAGCGAAGGATCGGCCGGACCAGGTTCCTCTCCGGCACGAACCTTCTGCATCATTTCGTTCACCCGGTCCAGGGCCTGCAAAACCGCATCCATCAAGGAGGGAGTGACGTTGCGCTCTCCCTGACGTAGAACGTTGAATACGTCCTCAGCCTTGTGGCACAACGACACCAGCGAAGAAATATTAAGAAAGCCCGCTCCCCCTTTCACCGTATGGAAGCCCCGGAAAATGGCGTTGAGGAGTTCAGTGTCCTCTGGCGAGTGTTCCAGATCCACCAACTGCTCCCCCAGTTGTTCCAGTATTTCTCCAGCTTCGATCAGAAAGTCCTGGAGGATCTCGTCATCAAGATCTATCGCCATCAATTCGCTCCTTTAGAACCCAAGGCTGGACAACAAATCATCCACATCGTCCTGACTACTGACCGCCTCGCTTCTGTCCACCCCTGGCACCACCGGTCCCTTTGCCTCCACTGGCATCTTGTCGGCATTTCGTGGCTCGGTTGATTTGTCTGAAACTATTGCGCTACCTGGATGTGTGCTGAAGCGGATCAAATCGATCAGACTGGACTCCACCTCCTGCACCAGATCGATCACCCGCCTAATGATTTGACCCGTCAGATCCTGATAGCTTTGCGCCATCAGAACTTCGTTGAGCTGGCCCTGGACCTTGGTCAATCCCTGATCGAGATCGGTCAGAAAGGTGGTGATATCGCGGCTCAACCCCTTGAACTCCTGATATGGCATCTCACGCTGCAGGAAGCGGCCCCAACGTTCGCTCAGGGAATCGGTCTTGGTGGACAGGTCGGTTACCATGGGGAACACCGCCTCCACCACGTTCAAAGTGGTGTTGGCCGCCTGTTCGGTCATTTCGATGACATAATTGAGGCGCTCACGCGCATCGGGAATCTCGCTATGGGTCAGCTGCGTCAGCTTGGAATCAACCACGAAACCGCTGATTGCATCGTGCAACTGCCTGGTCAGCCGGCCTATCTGCTGAAACAACATGCTTTGCCTGACCCGACCAATTTCGTCTAGGATCCGGTCTGCCTCTTCCTCCTCTCCCTGTTCCAAGGCTGCGACCAGGGCCTTGGCGCGCACCAACCTCGCTTCCACCGAATCATTTAGTTTCTCAGCCACCGCTTCCATGAATGGTCTCCTCAGGCTTCCAGGCGTTCAAAGATCTTTTCCAGCTTCTCTTTCAAGGTACCGGCTGTAAAGGGTTTGATGATATATCCGTTGACACCGGCCTGGGCGGCCGCAACGATCTGGTCCCGGCGTGCCTCGGCGGTTACCATCAACACCGGAAGGTGGGCCAGATTCTCATCCTCGCGCACCGCCTTGAGTAACTCGATACCCGTCATTCCCGGCATGTTCCAATCGGTGATCAAAAGATCGAAGTCACCCGCCTGCAGCTTCGGTAATGCCGTCTTGCCGTCGTCGGCCTCAGCGACGTTGGTCAATCCCAGTTCACGTAACAGATTCTTGATGATTCGCCGCATCGTGGAAAAATCGTCCACCACCAGGATTTTCATGTTCTTGTCCAAAACCCACCCCTTTGTCAGTTCAGCTCACATATGTATAAAATATAGACGGTTATCCACTTTCAGCCGGCAAGCCAGTCGCGCATACGCGATCTCAGTCGCAACATGGCCTGGCTATTGATCTGACAGACTCGGGATTCACTCACACCAAGTACCTTCCCGATCTCGCGCAGATTCATTTCTTCCTCGTAGTAGAGAGAGATCACCAGCTGCTCCCGTTCAGGCAGACTGGCGATGGCATCGGCCAGCGCTTCCTTGAAATGGTCCTGGGTAAGATGTTCAACTGGTCCATGGGACCCATCGCTGGTTTGCTCCAGAAAGGATTCCCCCTGCTCGCTCAGCTCCTCGACACTGAACAGACGACAACCCACAGAATCCTGCAGCATGCGGTGGTATTCCTCCATACTCACCCCCAGCTCGGCAGCAACTTCCGTGTCACGCGCATCCCTGCCGGTGAGGCGCTCGATCCGATACATCGCCTCAGTCACATCCCGTGCCTTGCGGTGGACCGACCGGGGCGTCCAGTCGTATCGGCGTACCTCGTCCAGCATGGCTCCCCGAATACGGATACCGGCATAGGTCTCGAAGCTGGCACCCTGACTGGCGTCGTAATGACGCGAGGCTTCGAGTAACCCCACCATGCCGGCTTGGACCAGATCATCCAATTGCACACTGGCGGGCAATCTTCCTTTGAGATGATGGGCAATACGCTGTACCAATGGCGTGTAGCGTGTCACTACGGTTTCCAGATCCAGCGACTGAATCTCTACATACGCGGTTGCCCCGTTCACGCCCATTCCCCCGTACTGTACTCGAGCATCCGCTCGACAAAGAACTCCAATTGCCCGGAGGGCATCTCGTTCACCGGCCAGCTTTCCACTTTGCGTGCCAGTGACTTCAATGCCCGGGCGGCCGGACTGTCAGGGAATGCCGTCACGACCGGCCGCTGCATCTGGACTGCCTTACGGACCGCTACATCGCTGGGAACCGCGCCAAAGTAGGTGAGGGTCACATCGAGATAACGGTCGGTAACACGGTACAGCTTTTCGAACAACAGCCTCCCCTGACTGACGCTCCTCACTTGATTACACAACACCTGAAAACGGAACAGGCCGTAGTCCCGGTTCAACAACTTGATGAACGCATAGGCATCCGTCAGCGAAGTCGGCTCATCGCAAACCACCACGATGATCTCCTGACAGGCCCGGGCGAAATTGACCACTGAACCGGAGATTCCAGCTGCGGTGTCGACGATCAGCACCTCCAGGGGTAAATGGAGTTCACTGAAAGCGCGGATCAATCCAGCCTGCTCCGCTTCGGACAATTCCGCCATCTGCTGTAGCCCGGAGGCAGCAGGCACGATCTTCAGTCCCGCGGGACCTTCCACCAGAATCTGATCCAGGCTGCGCTCGCCGGAAATGACATGGGAAAGGTTGTATTTGGGTTGCAGCCCCAGAAGGATATCGACATTGGCCAGTCCCATGTCGGCATCCATCAAGGCAGTGATACGGCCACGCTGGGCCAGTGAGACTCCAAGGTTGACTGCGATATTGGTTTTCCCGATCCCCCCTTTGCCACCCGTGACAGCGAACACCCGGACCGGCTTGAGGTTATTCATTTGCCGCATTCCTGCTGCCTGATCAGAGTGAAACACTTGCATAGCTCATCCAATCCTCGAGACCAGGATCCATCTCAATGTGGGCATACGACTGAGGATCCGTCTCGAAACCGCGAGCCACCAGGGTTTCGGCACAGGCGGGATGCAGATCCTCCGGCACCTGCTGGCCATCGGCCATGAAGGCCGCCGGCAAACCACGTTCCACCAGTGCAGACAGCGCCGGTCCCATACACCCTGCTTCATCGAGCTTAGTCAGGATGCTGGCCTTGGGCTGGAATTCAGCAAACGCTTCCATGGCCTCATAGAGACTGTGCAGTTGAGCGCTGGCCGACAGCACCAGATAAGATTCGATGGCAATCTCACTGTCCCGCAACAGGGCAAACTGTTGCGCAAGACGGGCATCGTGCTGACTCATGCCTGCGGTGTCGATCAGGACCAGGCGCTTGTCCACGAAACTGTGTAAAATCGCCTGCAATTCGTTTGAATTGGCTGCCACCCGCACCGGTACACCTAGAATTCTGGCATAGGTACTGAGCTGCTCGTGGGCAGCGATACGGTAATTGTCCGTAGTCACCAGGGCAATCTGGCGGGGGCCGTGCTTGAGGCGGAAACGCGCCGCCAGTTTGGCGATTGTGGTGGTCTTTCCCACCCCGGTGGGCCCCACCAGCGCCACAATGCCACCACGATCGAGAAGGGGATCTGCAACGATGGGAATCTGGCCCGCCAACACCTGCTGCACTCGGCGCCAGGCCCCTTCAAATTCCTCCTCGACCCCGCCCCGTTGGGCCAGCTCGAGTGCCAACTGACGGGAAAAGCCTAGTTCGCTGAGTGCTCGCATCAAGTCCAAGCGTGTGGGATGCCTCTGGACCTCCTCCTGCCAGGCTGTTTGCGACAAATGGCGATCCAACAGGCGGCGCATCTGCTGGAGTTCACGCCGCAACGGAGCAATCGCATCCCGACCAGGGGCTGGCATCTGAGGTGGGGTGTCCAGCTTCAGTCCCTCCTGAGTGACGGGTTGCGAAACCCGCGCCGGTGTTTGAACAGAACGGTAACCTGGGCGAGAGGGACGGTGGTCTGCCTTGGCGACTTTGGGAAAGACAGGTTTTCTGATTTTCGCGGGACGGGAGGCAGACACTATCTGCTCACGTGCAATCTCAGCCACGGCGTGATATCCCTTGGCGGAAAAAGCGGGCTTGGGCGTCACCTGTGATGATGAGGGCGGGGCTGGCACATCGGTGGGTTGTTGGGATCTGGAACTGTCCTGCCCCCCCGAGACGGTTTCCAGCTCGAAATCGCGCGCCGCGACGATCTCTATCCCTTGTTCGGTCTTGCGGTTCGAAAGGATCACCGCATCGGGCCCCAGACTTTCTTTTACCTGCTGCAGAGCCGTACGAATGTCGGGTGCCAGGAAACGTTTCATTTTCATTTTCAATTTCACCTCTCGCAATTAGGCTCTTTGTCCGACTACCCCAACCACTTTTATCTGTTGGTCCTCAGGGACTTCGTTATAGGCCAGCACATGGAGTCCAGGGATGGTATGACGGACGAATCGTGCCAGCCATGAGCGCAAAATCGAGGACACCAGTAGCACTGCGGGTTTTCCGCCCAATTCCAGCTTACGAGCCTGTTCCTCTAACAGCTGATGCATGCGCTGAGCCAGTCCAGGCTCGATTCCGGCACCATCGGCACCGGTGCTTTGAATAGTTTTTTGCAACAACTGTTCCAACTCTGGGTCCAAGGTCAAAACCGGCAATTCCTGCTCCAACCCGTTGATTTTCTGAACGATGGAACGTCCCAAAGCCGCCCGCACCGCAGCCGTCAAAACGTCAGGTTCCTGACTTCTGCCACCATGTTCCGCCAAAGTTTCGGCGATAGTGATCATGTCACGGATAGCAATCTTCTCTTTGAGCAAGTTCTGCAGGATCTTTACCATCAGGGTCAGCGGAATTATCTGAGGCACCAGATTCTCAGCCAGTTTGGGCGCCACCTTGGAAAGGGTGTCCAACCACTGTTGCGCTTCCTCATGTCCAAACAAATCGTGAGCATGATCCTGCATCACCTGGCTCAGATGGGTCGCCACCACGGTTTCAGGATCCACCACGGTATAGCCGAGGGCCTGGGCATGATCCTTCTGGGAAGACTCGATCCATACGGCATCCAGACCAAAGGCCGGATCCTTGCCTTCGAGTCCCTGGATGGATCCAAAGACCTGTCCAGGATTGATCGCCATTTCTCGATCCGGATGGATTTCAGCATCGCCCACCGCCACACCCAAGACCTGTAAGCGGTAGGCATTGGGGGCCAGATCCAAGTTGTCACGAATATGTACTGGAGGAATGAGAAAACCCAGATCCTGGGACAATTTCTTGCGCACCCCCTTGATCCGGCTCATCAACTGACCGCCCTGCTGCTTGTCCACCAGGGGAATCAAACGGTAGCCCACCTGCAGGCCAATACGATCCACCGGTATCACGTCGTCCCAGCTCAATTCCTTCAATTCAGGTTCAAGTGGTAGCTCTTCTTCCACCTCCGTAATCGTCTCCTGGTGGCGCCGGTGACGCATCAGATACCAGGTAAACCCGCCCAACCCCGAAGCCAACGAGAGGAATGGCAGATTGGGCATCCCTGGAATCAATCCCAACAGGCCAATCACACCAGCACTGATGGCCAGGGACTTGGGGTGCTTCAGAAATTGGCCACTGAATTGCTGCCCCATATCCTGGGTGCTGCTCGAGACCCGGGTCACCAGAATCGCCGATGCGACGGACAGCAGCAACGACGGAATCTGGGCCACCAAGCCATCACCAATGGTCAACAGAGTGTAGCGCTCGATCGCCTCGGCCATCTCCATGCCATGCTGCCCCATACCAATGGCCAGACCACCGATGACATTGATGAACAGAATCAGGATCCCGGCGATGGCGTCCCCTCGTACGAACTTGCTCGCACCGTCCATGGCGCCGTAGAAGTCAGCTTCATTGGCGATTTCCTCGCGGCGTCTGCGCGCCTCGTCAGCGTTGATCAGACCAGCATTGAGATCAGCGTCGATCGCCATCTGCTTGCCTGGCATGGCATCCAGAGTGAAACGGGCGCTGACTTCCGAGACCCGTCCAGCCCCCTTGGTGACCACCACGAAATTGATGATCACCAGAATCGCGAACACCACCAGACCCACTGCGTAATTGCCACCGATGACAAAGGCACCGAACGCCTCGATCACCTTGCCAGCGGCCTCTGGACTCTCGTGCCCCTCCAACAGGACGATCCTAGTGGAGGCCACATTCAGACCCAGGCGCAACAGCGTGGCCACCAGGAGCACGGTGGGGAACACAGCGAAATCCAAAGGCTTGGCAGTATAAATCACCACCAGAAGGATGATCAGGGACAGGGCGATATTGAAGGTGAAGAACAAATCCAGTATAAACGCCGGAAGCGGCAGCACCAACAGCATCAGCATCAGCATCACCAAAAGCGGCGCTCCGAGACCGGCGCCACCCAATTGGCGGATGCGGGAAATAATCAAGCCTGGATTCATGCTTCAAACTCCTTGTTTTCACCGCAAAGGGGCAGTGGTACCGAGACAAAAGTGGGGTATTTCTGCCTCTGTGAGTTGAAAGCCCCCATCATCAATCAATTCAGATATTCTTTCGGAACCGGGAAATCCCGTGGAGGAACGGGCCGTTCGTTTGGCCCCTGTGCCGCTTTCAGCTGGTAGACATAGGCAAGAACCTGGGCCACAGCCAAATACAACCCCTCGGGAATTTCCTGTTCCAACTCAGTGTTGTAATACAAAGCCCGTGCCAAAGGTGGTGCCGCCAGCAGTGGAACCCCTGCTGCGACCGCTTTGTTGCGAATCTGTGCCGCAATGAAATCGCTACCTTTGGCCACAACCCTCTGCCCCCCCCCTTGGTTTCGGTCATACCGCAGGGCCC
>CAYUPV010000103.1:0-9609 GCA_964445885.1 uncultured Methylococcales bacterium | reverse complement strand
GACGGGTTCACGGCGTCCCGAAAACCAATGCCCTGCTCCCTGCCCAAATGTATCTATCACGGTAATTACATGAACCTTCAATCCCAATCCGGACAGGGTTGACGCGCTCGCTGGATCCGGTCTGCGGACAGGGGGTGGGTACTCAGGTAGGCTGGCATCTTTGTGCCATGGTTGGACTCCAACCGTTCCAGCATTGTGGCGAAATGGCCGGTACCGTAGCAGCCAGGGAAGTGGCGCTCGAGAAATCTCCGGTGATCCAGAATACCAGCATAGTGAACATCGAATCCTGGATCGCGTGGCGCAGAGCATGCCGATGTACCACATGGCCGATCTCGTGGGCCATCACACCCATCAATTCCTCATCCTGCTCGGCCAGATCGACCAGTCCGTCGGTGATGATGACGGTGCCATCCGGCAATGCGAAGGCGTTGGCACCCAGTGACTTCCCATGACGGATCAGCAGCCGGAATTCCATTGGATGGTCGGACAGACCCAAGGTCACTCGCTGGAACAGCATCTCTAGTCTTTGACGTTGCAAGGTGGGTAACCTGCTTGGCTCCAGCAGTGTTTCTTCCATGATTTCCAGGGCACCTTGTCCCAACTTCCTACTGGCATCAGGTGGCAGCAACTGGGCGGCCTCTTGAGCCAGGCCCGGCATTCCATAGACCACGAAGCCCCAGATGAACAGACCGGTCACAAAAAAAAATGCCCATCTCCCAGGACAACCGGGACTCGAGACTATACAGCCAACGTTGTTGAATATGGATACGTAGCCCTGCCAGTATCCGGTCTACCTCGTCGTTAGCCTGGGTTTCGAACTTGCCGCCATCGGGAAAGCGGAAGCTCCGTGGAGTCTGCCCCAGACGGTCACTGATATGAACCTGATCGAACGGATAGGCAGTCACCCCTTCACCCACAAGCAGATGGATCAGATCACCGCTATCGACAAGCAATTCTGCCTGCCAGCTAGTGGATGATCGGCCATCAAAGTAACGGCCCTGGATTATAGTGGTCACAGAGCGATGTCGAGATCGAAGGCATCCCCAAACTCCTCTCCCAGACTGGCCACATGACGAGACTGGTCTGCCATGAAGTTCTCCAACTCCCCATTACCGCCAAGATTCATACACTCTGCCCGGTAACGGGCCAGTCGAACCTTGGCCCAGGGGGTAAACAACCCCACGGTAACACCCATGAAACCAACGTTTCACCCCGAAGCATGAAAGCCCTGACGCCGAGGCAGAGGGGGTTCGGCTTGAGGGCGTACACGGCCCGGACGGCCGTGTCCGAGCCCCCAGGGATGGGTTCACGGCGTCCCGAGAGACGAATCCCCTGCCTCGGCCCCCATGGATCTTTCACGGTAAAAATGGTTGCGACAATGTTGGAAAGGATGATCCACAATAATTTTTTGACCTCGAGACGACTTTGGAGACCATATTGGTCCAATTGGACGTTGTTATACACGAGGTTTTGCAGGCGGGCCTGCGCACATAGGCATAAAGAAACAAGGCCAGGGAAATGCCGATCAGAAGGTGACCTATATGCGGAATTACCACCGACATACCCAAGGCCACCAATCCACCGATCACACCAATCAATGCTGCCACCCCCATCAGTCGATAGAATTCACCTGGTCCTGCGTGAAACGAGAAAGGTGTGACACCGTAGCGGCTATTTCCACCAGCAACTGCTTCTGACGATACGATACGTAAGGTAACAACAAGCCTACAGACAACGGCACCAGTGAAGGCCAGAACAAAAAGGCCTTGGCTGCATCCCAGATCGAGCCATCGAAATTAAAACGGACGTTGCGAAATGCCGTTCTGCGCGACCTAAACTGCAACGCCTTCACAATGATCCAGGGAGTCAATGCCATGAACCCAAGCCACAAAACAGGTTCTAACCAGGGGTAATAACGGATGAGAAGCACGGCCGTCAAAATGACGGAAAAAACGACAGCCCTTCCCTTGAGAATTTCAATGGGATTGGCCAGGTATTCGAAGGCGTGATCCCCGATCCATGTGTTGCTATAGAAATAGCGCTCCCGCCTAACTTTGGTCCAAGCGGAATAGATGCCCATCGTGATGATAGTCAGCAATACATTGACGATCCAGATCTTCATATATTCGCTTCCACTTCCACTGAAACGGAAAAGAATAGGTTGCCCTGATTCCAGGTTTTGCATGACAATACCTCTTGCAATCGAGAGTAGATTCGACCGATTCCAGCCGGAACCTTACACCCTTTGTAGGCAACATTCCGGCACCACGATTCCCACCCATGAGAACCTTAATTAAGTATGGCCGAAACCCCTACGTATCCTACAAATAAAACGGGACATCGCTCACAGATCAGTATCATCGTTGCCATGGCCAAGAACCGGGTCATTGGCAATCTGGGTCAAATGCCCTGGCACCTGTCAGAAGATCTGCGTCGGTTTCGCAGCATCACCTGGGGGAAACCGATCCTGATGGGACGATACACCCATGAAGCCATCGGCAGGCCCCTACCCGGCAGATGCAACATCGTCCTGACACGATCCACCTGCTACAGACCGGAAGGTTGCACGATTGCACATAGCTTGGAAGAGGGACTTCGCTGCGCCAATGGAGATGAATGCATGATCATAGGCGGGGCCACACTTTACCAAGCAACGCTACCGCTCGCTCAGCGGCTCTATTTGACTGTGATCGATGCCGATTTTACCGGGGACACCTTCTTTCCCCACTGGGAGCCCGGCGAGTGGCGGGAAATTGAAAGGGAAGAGCGACCCGCCAATACCGCCTTCCCTCATCCCTACTGTTTCCTGGTGCTGGACCGTTCTGACAGATGATCAGAAATAGAATCCCTACGATCTCTGCTTCAAAGGTCGCGGACTATCCCGGTTGGCGATAACTGGGGCAATCGAGACTGATACGGTACATCTCTCCATCCATACGCAAGGCACTCAGCTGCCCCCCCCAAATACATCCGGTATCGATCCCATAACACCCCTTTTCAGCGATAAACCCCAGTGAGGACCAATGACCAAACACGATCTCCTGACCTTCGCTGCGCCTCCCCGGTACCTGAAACCAGGGAATAAGATTGGATGGCTGGCTACCCGGGGGACCAGTATAAGTCAAGGCCAGTCGCCCCTGATGATCACAGTACCTAAGCCTGGTAAAGCAATTGACAATAAAACGAAGACGATCCCAATCTCTCAGTTCATCGGACCATAAATCGGGCATATTGCCATACATGGTTTTCAGAAAATCCCCCAACCTCTCCCCTTGCATCACCGCTTCCACTTCTCTGGCACAGCATTCCGCCTCGGTGATATCCCATTGCGGCGGCAGACCCGCATGAATCAGGCAAAACCGGGCGTCCCTATGCATCAAAGGACGTTGACGCAACCAATATAGAAGCTCATCACGGTCAGGCGCCTCCAAAACCTCTACCAAATCTTGTTTATGTTTGTAATTCTGGCCGTGGGCCACAGCCAGAAGGTGCAGGTCGTGGTTACCCAGAACGCAAATTGCCCGATCACCGAGTGCCTTGATGAAACGCATGGTCTCCAATGAATGTGGCCCACGATTGACCAGATCCCCCGTGAACCAAAGTTGATCATCCGCCGGGTCGAAATTGATTTTGTCCAATAATTTCTGCAGCTCGAAAAAGCAGCCTTGGATATCTCCGATAGCATATTGGGCCATGGATAACTTACTCCCGCGCATTGCCTCATAGCGCCTGCAGTACAAAGGGGCGTTTTTTACCCCAGGCACCTTTGGATTGCAAGCATAGTTTGTCTTTGAGAGTCGCTCTATTCGCTCAATTCTATCCCAAACCAAGTAAATCATTTGATCTATAATCCAGAACAGATCGGCCGCATTCAGGGCCTGTCGGATTCGGTAATACTTCTGTAAACCCCCAGAAGTCACAAATGAAATCATGATTTTTCGTCAAAACCACCCCCTCGTTCCACTCCGCCCAAATACACGCCCAAGCACGCTGACCGGCGTCATTATTCAGGGATCTGGAGCAATTTCCTGGTTAGACTTTGAGGCATAAGCCGATGTGGAGATATTTACCTCTGATTCTTTGGTTATTGGTGTATTCTTCCTACGCTGCGGACCCGGCAGTTGAGCTGTTTGCCGCCTCCAGCCAAGGAAAAATCACCCAAGTAGAGACACTGTTGGCGCAAGGTGTGGATGTCGATGCCAGAACTGGAAATGGCAGAACCGCTCTCATGGGGGCTGCATACTTTGGCAATGAACGCATCACACGCTTGCTGCTTGGATTTGGCGCCGATGTCAACGCCGCTGACAACCGGGGAATCACCCCATTGATGGATGCAGTCTCAGGAGGTTGGGTCGAGATCTCCCGGCTTCTGCTGACTGCGGGTGCAAACATCAATGCCACGGATAATAACGGCCAGTCGGTTCTCGATAAAGCGCAGCGGAAAGGCGTCACTGATATTCTCACCTTATTACTGAACAATGCCGAAACCCAAGTCACCCAAGCGCAAAAACCCAATGATGATAACCATCCCCCATCCCAAGAGGGTAAAAAAAATACAAAACAAGAGAAGGACACTGAACAATCAGGGCAGGAAAAATGATACTGAGTTCGTTACCATAGCATCATGCATGTACACATTTTAGGAATCTGCGGTACTTTCATGGGTGGCCTGGCCCTGCTCGCACGGGAGCTAGGTCTTACCGTCTCCGGATCCGACCAGAACGTCTACCCTCCCATGAGCACTCAATTGGAAGCTACCGGTATCCAATTGTATCGATATAATGCTGCCAATCTTAACGCCCGGCCCGACCTGGTGATTATCGGAAACGCCCTGAGCCGAGGAAATCCCGAAGTCGAGGCAACACTCAATCTTGGGCTGGCCTACACTTCTGGACCCCAATGGCTGTATGATGCAGTTTTAAAAAATCGCCAGGTATTGGCGGTTGCCGGAACTCACGGTAAAACCACTACTTCCGCCATGCTGGCGTGGATCCTTGAACACGCGGGGCACCAACCCGGCTTTCTCATTGGTGGCATCCCAATAAACTTTGGCTGCTCATCCCGCCTAGGTCATGGCACCTGTTTTGTCATCGAGGCGGATGAATACGACACCGCCTTTTTCGACAAACGGTCCAAGTTTGTTCACTACCGCCCCCGCACCGCTATCCTCAACAACTTGGAATACGACCACGCAGATATTTTTCCTGACTTGGCAGCCATCCAAACACAGTTCCACCACCTCGTACGCACGATCCCGGGCAATGGTCAGATCATCATGCCGCGCCATGACGACGCTCTAAAACAGGTCATTGACCAGGGATGCTGGACACCCGTACAATCCTTTGCCCTCGATTCATCAGCGGAGTGGCATGCAAGCTTATTTACTGAAGACGGCAGCCAATTCCAAATATTCCATCATTCAGAGTTAATCGCCGAGATTGACTGGAAACTAACCGGCAACCACAATGTCTCCAACGCTTTAGCAGCGATTGCCGCTGCGGCTCATGCAGGGATAGACCCTGGGCATTCAGCCATTGCTCTTACCCACTTCCAAAATGTCAAACGCCGCATGGAACTTCGTGGCATTGTGGATGACATTCATGTTTACGACGACTTCGCCCATCATCCCACCGCCATCTCAACCACACTCCATGGCTTGCGATCTCGTCTTGGACGCAAGCGTTTGATTGCCATTCTCGAACCTCGCTCCAACACCATGAAAATGGGTATTCATGCAACGCAACTCCCTAGCTCACTTCAACTCGCTGACATCGCATTCATTTACGCCCCCTCCCAATTACAATGGAATGCCGGTTCCTTAGCCATTGATCACCCCAACCTGTTCATATACTCAGATATCGATGATCTTCTCACGAGACTCCTGCAACTGGCTCATCCTGGCGATCACTTTGTCTTTATGAGCAACGGGGGATTTGCCAATATCCATTCACGCTTCCTAGACTCCTTGAAATCACGTCACCAGCAATTGTTCCACGTGGAACATCGTTGACGTTGACATAGTCACCATAAAGCAAAACAGTCCCGGAAGAGCCCACGACATAGGAGGCTTCGGTGAGTTGCTGCATATTCTTGTATTGCCTTCCTTCGATGCAAGAAAACCCGAAGTCCAATGTCCAACCAAACTTATTCTATGCCAGCCCTGGGAATACTGATGATATTTTCGGGGCATCAGCCGCAATAACGGTCTAGTTCGTTGCTTCATTCAAACTCCACCGTTGGCCGGTAACAGTGCCGGGCAAAAAAAGGGAGGCCGCTGTCCTCCCTTGTCGTTGTTGTCATTCAATGGTTTCATTCTCTCAGCTCTTCCTTGAACCAGGCAGATCTCTCTGCCATGAAGAGGAGGGAGAACGCTGTCTGCCCTGGAATGCCGACAGCACTCCGGAGACTACGCATAGGGCGTCACCTCGCTGATACACGTCTTCAACCTGTCCCAGTTTAGCTTCACCCACGAAAGAAGTTCAACGGCACATCATACTTGCTTGCAAGAAGATCCAGTCCCAGCGTTTGAGTAACCAGACATTGAACTCGCGTTCATTGTCTGGTTGGGCCAGGGTCTCGAAGAACAAGGGGATGTGCGTAATGCGTTCGCGTATTTACTGGATATCACCGGATTCACCTCAGGCTGGCTGCGATTGGTGCTGATCCAGATTGCGCCTGGTGAGCGATGTCAGAATCAGCATCGTAACATTCATGATCAGTTCGATGGCAATGAGCAACCCAATGACCCAGAACGCGGTCCACGGCATTCCGAGCATGATGATCGAAGCCATAGCGATGTCGGCGACACCTATTGTCGCCAGGGTCCCCCACGGTTTGCCCTGCTTGCGGACTTCCACCGCCATGTAGACCCGATAGCCACCCATGGCGAGAAACACGCCGGCGAGCATGGCGGTGAGGGCGAAGGAAGCGGCGATGGGATTGAACACCGTCATCAACCCACCAACGATGTAGAGGACTGCGATCAAGGCGTGCATGGCCTTGCCATTCCAATTGCGGACTTCCTTGCCGAACAGGGCATGGGCCAACTGAACGCTACCGCTCACCAGCAGGAAGGCGCCGAAAAACACGATACTGGTGAGGGTCAGGGCGAAGCTCATCCCTACCCCGATCACACCCAGCACAAGGGTCAGGATACCCAGAGCGAGCAACTTGTCCCAGGAATTAGGCATATCCTGATTGATATCATTGGTATTTACGTTGTTGTTCATAGGTTTGCATCCATCATAATTGTTAAACATGATTCGATGCAATAGTCAGACTAAGAAACATCAGGATTTCTTAGGCTTGTACCATGACAACGAATGGGGACAGCTAGCATGAAATTCAAGCAAGGGGAACAG
This sequence comes from uncultured Methylococcales bacterium, assembly GCA_964445885.1. GTDB lineage: Bacteria > Pseudomonadota > Gammaproteobacteria > Methylococcales > Methylothermaceae > Methylohalobius. Next base: position 2,248 of record CAYUPV010000103.1, on the reverse strand, counting down.
AAAGGTTCGAAACCGAGACCATGGACTCCTTGACGGAAACCGACGCACGGCAGGGCCTATTGTAATCTAGGCCGCATGAGCTCATTATGAATAACCGAACTAAAACACACAGGAGGGAAACATGAAAAGACTGGTGTTACTGGTTCCCGATGTGGGCACCGCCCATAAGATCGTAGCCGATCTGCTTCTGTCCGGATTGGACAAACATGAGATTCATATCATCGCCAAGGAGGGGATCCCGCTTGAGGGACTCCCGGAAGCTGGCCTGACGCAGAAAACCGATTTGATCCCATCGATGAAAAGAGGGTTGGCAGCTGGTTCGGCGGCAGGCCTTGTGGCCGGTCTGGCTGCCGTGCTTCTACCTACGGGACTGATCGCCGCCGGAGGCGCCGTGCTTTTGGCCACCACCCTTGCAGGTGCCGCCATAGGAACCTGGACCGCAAGCATGATCGGGGTTTCCGTTCCCAGTGAGGAAGTGCGGAAATATGAAAAATCCATCGAGGACGGCATGCTGCTTATGCTGGTGGATACCCCTAAATCGCGGACAGGAGAGATCATCAACGTCATACGAAACCATCATCCGAGCGCGGAAATCAAAGAGGTCGAATACTTCCCGCCCGCGATGCCGGAAATGCCCGATGAGTAAACGGGATGCAGGAATGCCGGCTCTGGGTCGGCATTCCTAGACTCTGAGTATGGCCGTATAACCTCGAATCACTGCATTCATAGCGGTATTACCCGATGCCATTCGAAGAAGAGACTCAAACCGGATCTGATATGCCGCAAGCCAAGAAAGGCCAACCCCACTATTCCTTGCCGCGTCTGCTTGCCTATGGCCTACCGGGGCTACCCCTGGCGGCCCTGGGCCTGCCGCTTTATGTCTATCTCCCCACCTTCTATGCCCGGGATCTGATGCTGGGGGCCGCGGTGGTTGGCGCGATTCTACTGCTGGCCAGACTGTTCGACGTGGTGACCGATCTCGCCGCCGGTATCGTCAGTGACCGCTGGCAGCTGAAAGAGGGCTGGCGACGCCGAAGCATGATGCTATTCGGAACGCCATGGCTGCTCATAGGAATCTGGATGTTGTTTCTGCCTCCGCCGGGGATCGGTCCCGGCTGGTTGCTAGTGGGTACCCTGCTGGCCTATCTCGGCTGGACCTTGGTCTATATCCCTCATGCTGCCTGGGGCGCCGAGTTGAGCGGCGATTACCACGAACGCAGCCGCCTGGCCGCCAGCCGTGAAGGGTTCCAGGCACTGGGGGTCTTGCTGGCGCTGACCCTCCCCAACCTGGCGGGGACCGCGCAGGACGCCGCCGCAACGCTGCGGTTGCTGTTCTTCGCCCTGGCCCTCACATTGCCCGTAGCAGTGCTGCTGGCGGTGAACCTGCTCTCGGAGCCCTCCGGGACGTCGCGCGGGCCGGGCTTCGGGAAAGGGCTCCGGTTGCTGCTCAGAAACCGTCCGTTGCAACTGCTGCTCATCGCCTATGTATTGGATGGCCTGGCCAACGGTCTGCCAGCCACCCTGTTCCTGCTGTTCATCACCGAACGCATGCAGGCACCGCAATTCATAGGTCCCCTGCTGTTCCTTTACTTCGGCATGGGCGTGGCCGCCCTGCCGGCCTGGGTCCTGTTGTCGCGCAGGATCGGCAAACACCGCGCCTGGGCTGCCTCGATGACGCTGGCCATCCTTTCCCTAGTCATCGTACCCTGGCTAGGACGGGGAGATTTGATTCTGTTCGCCTGGACCGTGGCGATCACCGGCACTACCCTGGGGGCCGACATGACCCTGCCCACCGCCATCCAGGCCGATGTCGTGGACGTGGATACCGCGGAAGGCGGGGGTGGCCGCGCAGGCTTGCTGTTCGGTATCTGGGGGATGGCGACCAAACTCGCATTGGCCCTGGCGGTGGGAATTGCCTTTCCTCTGCTGAGCCTGGCGGGCTATGATCCCATCCTGGACATCCAGCCTGACTCCGCACTCTCGGCACTGGGATGGTTATACGCCGGCCTGCCGGTGCTGCTGAAACTACCCTGTATCTATATCGCCTGGCACTTCCCCCTGGACGCTAAGGCGCAAGCGCTGCTGCAACGGAAAATCCACGGGCAGGAGAACTCATGACTGAGGACCTTCAGGCCATGACTGGGATTGACCAGTAGTGTGGTGAGGATATTACCGTGAAAGATACCTTGGGGCAGGAGGCAGGGACTTGTTTTCAGGGACGCCGTGAACCCGTCCATGGGGGCTCGGA
>CAYUPV010000102.1:0-9951 GCA_964445885.1 uncultured Methylococcales bacterium | reverse complement strand
ATTCAGTTGGCGCTCTCCGGTGAGATCTATAACGATAGGGGTGAGTAGTTACTTTTTTTATTTCGATATTCATGACAAATCATACCTCGATTATCAAAAGTCAGTGACGGGCACTTTCCAGGAATCGCCTCTCTGCCGCTTCTCAAAATTGGCGGCGGATTTCGATCCCCCCACTACCACTGAATTCATTCAGTCTTGCCGATGTTGATTATCTGCGACCCATCTTGATTTCTGTTTTCTTCTGCATCCAGAGCCCTTATGCTCTCCAGCCAGATACTCGACAATGCCAACATCAATCCTGAATATTCAGTTTTCATCACTGCCCCTTCCACTCAGGTCCGCTTATGCCGGCCAAAGAAGCCCAAGCCGCCCAAGGCGGACATGAACAGGAGAATGGCAGGGGGAACAGGAACTGCCGCTGGAGCCTGCACAATGATACTTAAAGGTGCGTATATCACATCAATTGGTGAACCATTACCATCGAGATACGGTGCTGATTTACCTGCTAGAAGGGTAAAATCTAAAGTTGCTGCGTTAGTGGCAACGGTCGGTGCGGTAAACCAAAGGGTAGCAAACGTAATATTTCCTTGAGTAGGAGTCACAGGAATAAAACTGTTCGTTTGATCGGCAACTGCATCATTTGTGATATCTATCTTGGTAGTGTTTGGGGTAATCGATGGTGGTGAAATGCTTGAAAATTGCGAATCCCATCCACTGCCGCTGATGCTTGAGTTCACTGAATCATAAATCAAGGTATCGGTCGTCCACGAGACGACCGTACCGCCTCCTATCAAACCACTCGCAGGTGCATTTTGCATCACCAGATCCAGGGAGAACGCCTGCCCGGCGATGATAGTAGGGTTGTTATCTACCATTTTGACTATGGTTGCTGCATTTGCGGCTGTAGATAGCAGCCCCACGGTCAGCAGACCACCGGCAATTCGGCCAACGAAGCTCAAAGAGAGGAATTTCATAGTGTCTCTCCATTTGTAATAGTTTTTCATGGGAAGGTTATAAAAATTAGTCCTAATATTTTTCAATGGAAACCTGATGCGGCTTGGTCCGCTCAAAAGGTCCCCTCCAAAATCCCTCAGCACAGCCTCCGCTTTATGTAAAGCATACATTGCGCCAAATCTATTTTCATATTGTTTTTATAGGTTTTTTTCAGAGATCATGATTTTTTTATATTTTAGTCAGTACTTATAATGTAAAAAAAACTGTCAAACCATTGATTCGGTAATCTCGATTCCGCACAGTCACCTTCATGAGTACGAAGGAGTTACCGTGAAAGATTCGTGTGGGCAGGGAGCAGGGGAGTGGTTTCCGGGACGCCGTGAACCCGTCGCTAGAGGCTCGGACGTGGTCGTTCGGCCGTGTACCCCCTCGAGCCGAACCCCCGCCTCCGTGCGCCCTACGTGGTCACATCTAAGCATTCCACAATTCACCCTAATGCTTTCCCTACAAACATTGTCAGTTATTTTTACAAGCCAATAAAGGGCCATGGCCGAGAGATAAGTCTCACCCCAGCCGCCGAAGCAACACAGTGTGTTTATGCGAATGCCTGTTTCGGGACGGGTGAGAAGAAATTCGGCCGACCCGGATCAGGCGGCGACCGCAGCGAGTGGAAACAGCGTATGGAAATTGCTGGCGCTCACTTCGGCGACCTGCTCCAACGTCATCCCGCGAAGCTCGGCCACCTTTTCCGCCACGTGGCGGACCAAAAAAGGATAGTTGGGTTTGCCCCGATGGGGAATGGGGGCGAGATAAGGAGAATCGGTCTCGATCAGGAAACGGTCCTCCGGCACCTTGCCAGCGACTTCCTGGATGGCCTGCGCATTCTTGAAGGTGACGATACCGGAAAAGGAGATGTAGAGGTTCATGTCGAGGGCGCGCCGGGCCATGTCCCAATCCTCGGCGAAACAGTGGAGTACCCCGCCGACTTCCCTTCCGCCCTCCTCCGCCCAGATGTTCAGGGTGTCTTCCCTGGCGGCGCGGCTGTGGACGATCACCGGCTTGCCCAGTTCCCGGGCCACCTGGATGTGCTGGCGGAACCGGTCCTGTTGCCAGCCCAGATCCCCTTCGCTGCGGAAATAGTCGAGGCCGGTCTCGCCGATGGCGACCACCCGTTGGTCACGGCCATATTCCATCAATTGGCCGGTGGGAACCGGCAGTCCTCTGCAATCGTTGGGATGGACACCGACGGAAACTGAGATTTCCTTCGGGTAGGGGTCGGCCAGGGCCCGCATGCGGGGGAAGGTGTCGAGATTGATACCGACCGAGAGCATGTGGGTGATACCTTCCCGCCGGGCTTGGTCCATAAAACGACTGAAATCCTTGTCATAGGGTTTCAGGTCGAGCCGGTCCAGGTGGCAATGCGAATCGATCAGCATCGAGCTTCCCCGTCAGTGGTGTCAGAAAATGGCTACATGGTATGGGTCGGCCGCTCCGATTGCAACATGCCCGCCAGGTGGGTCTCGATCTTGCTGCGGGTCTTGCCCTGGTCCTCGTCACTGAACTTGACACCCACACCGGCGGCCCGATAGCCCTCCGCCCCCTTGGGAGTGATCCAGACGATCTTTCCGGCCACGGGAATCCGCTCGGGCTCGTCCAACAGACTGAGAAGCATGAACACCTCGTCACCCAGTTCATATTCGCGGCTGGTGGGGATGAACAGCCCTCCGTTGGGAACGAAGGAGATATAGGCCGCATAGAGGGCGTTTTTGTCCTTGATCGTCAGGGACAAAATGCCCTGCTTGGCTTTGGGTTTGCTCATGATCTCAAACGGTGAATATGGATGAACAGGGAGTCCAATAATAATGCCTGATTCAGCTGGGAATGCAAGCCTTCACGCAACCACAACAAGCGTTGCCACAAATCGTACAAACGTCTTAAGTTTAGCTTGCATACCTGACTCTGCAACCATTGTCTGCGGTCGGGATTCAGCAGTCGATCCCCACCCCCCTGGGCCAGCCGAATGAGATCGGCGGTGATCGTCTGCAACCAGAGCACCACCGGTTCCAGGGGTTCGTCCCGCCAGTCTGCCGCAAGCATGACTGGATCGTGTCGGCTTTCCAACAGCTTTTTCAGAGTATCGAGGAAATCTCTCCGCCGCTCCGGAGCTTCACTCTCCAGCCACATCCTGGCCGCCAATGGCGCCCCGCCACTCTGGGCGAGAGCCACCTTGGACAGCTCGGTCTCGAACCCTTGGGAAAGCATCCACTGCAAAGCCTCCTGGGGAGCGGGAACTGCCAGTCTCAAGTGCTGACAACGGCTGAGAATGGTCGCCGGAAGCTGGCCCGGCATCTCGCAGACCAACAGAATGGTAGTGTCTTCGGCCGGTTCCTCCAGAGTCTTGAGAAAGCTGTTGGCCGCCGCAACATTCATTTGATCGGCCGACTCGATCACGGCGATCCGGCCATGCGTGTATTGGGGCTTGAGTTCCAGCCGTTCGATCAAGCCACGGATGCGGTCCACGGTCAGGGCCTTGCCTGGCTCCGGTGCAACATGGATCAGGTCGGGGTGGGTGGCAGCCGCGATCAAGCGGCATGACTGGCAGATGCCACAGGCCTGGTCCGTTTCACACAGCACCCGGGCGGCGAAAACCTGAGCCAGGTGCCGCTTCCCCAATCCCCGCGCACCACTCAACAACAGCGCGTGTGGCAGGCGATCCTGACCCAGATAGGATTCGAGATGGGCCCACAGAGGGGCATGCCAGGGAAAGCTCAGGTTTTCCATGTTACCAACCACTCATCGAGCAAGGCGTCGATCTGATGCTGCACCTGATCCAAAGACTGGGTCGCATCGATTCGCCGGATTCTATCAGGCTCCTCGCGCCAACGCTGCAGGTAGGCCTGACGCACCCTTTGCATGAATTCCGTCGCTTCGTCCTCGAAACGATTGGTGTCACCACGGGCCTTCGCGCGGGTCAATCCGACTTCCACCGGTGCATCCAACAGTAAGGTCAGATCCGGCCGGCAATCCCCGAGCAGCCAGTTTTCCAGATAGTCGATATGCTCCCAGGCGATGCCACGGCCGCCCCCCTGATAGGCATAACTGGCATCGGTGAAGCGGTCACTGACCACCCATTGCCCTCGCGCAAGGGCCGGCAGGATCTTTTCCCTGAGATGATGCACCCGGCCACTGAAGATCAACAGCAGCTCGGCCTCTGGCAACAGCGCTCGCCGCGCCAGCATGAACTCCCGTAATTGCTCGGCCACCGGGACTCCGCCAGGCTCACGGGTCAGTACCACCTCGACTCCTTTGGCAACCAAGGTGTCACGGATATATTCGAGATTAGTGGTCTTGCCGACCCCCTCGCCGCCCTCGAGCGTGATGAAGCATCCGGGTTTCATCGGTGTTTGAGCTGATATTGGGCCACCGCACGGTTGTGCTCTTTCAAGGTAGCCGAGAATGCGTGGCTGCCATCACCTTTGGCGACAAAGTACAGTTCCTGGCCGGGCGCCGGATGCAGAACCGCGTGGATGGCAGCCCGGCCGGGAAGGGCAATGGGTGTCGGCGGCAACCCGGGTTGGACGTAGGTATTGTAAGGCGTGGCGGTGAGCAGGTCGTGGCGGCGGATATTGCCCTGATAGTCATCGCCCATGCCATAGATGACCGTCGGGTCCGACTGCAGCAACATGCCTTGCTGGAGCCGGCGAATGAACACGCCGGCGATCCTGGGCTGTTCCTCCCGGCGGCCGGTCTCCTTTTCAACGATAGAGGCCAGGATCAAGGCTTCATCAGGGGTCTGCAGCGGTAGATCCGGCATCCTGGACTGCCATTCTTCGGCCAATACCTGTTCCATGCGCCGGTAAGCGCGGCGCAGGATCTCGCGCTCATCGGTACCCCGGATAAAGAAATAGGTATCGGGAAAGAAACGGCCCTCGGGATGGCCCGCTGGCAATCCCAATGCTTCCAGCAGGTTATCGAGACTGACTTCACCCAACGTGTGCTCAAGGCTGCCATCAACCCTCAGCACCTCCAGCACCTGTTTCACCGTCCATCCCTCCACCAGGGTGATCCGGTGTTGCCTCACCTTGCCGGAGACCAGCAGCGACAACAGGGTCTTGGGCGTCGTCCCGGGGGGGATCGAATATTCACCCACCTTGATGTCTCCGGCCGCCTGCCGTTCAAAGGCCCATAGCAGCAGCCAGCGATCGTTTTCCAGGATCCCCCGCTGCTTCAGTCGCCGGGCCACGGATTTCAACGACTCGCCTTTGCTGACTTCCAAGACCACGGGGGTATCGATATCGAGCGGCCGATCGAGAGCCCGACGGTACACCTGCCATTGCCAACCGGCCAAGGCGACTGCCAGCACAATCAGTAAAAGCCCCGCCCCGATCAGTTTTTTCATGGCCACACCGCTTGCAATCGCCGGGTCATCTCACCCACGGGCCAATCATGCTCGCGGCAGACCCACGCCACCACCGGTACGATTCCGATCACGCTGTTGGTCAGAAACACCTCATCGGTTTCCAACAATCCCTCCGGCGATTCCCGGACCTCGTTGACATTCATCTTCCATTCTCGCAACTGCTTCATCACCCAGCCGCGGATGACGCCCGCAACGCCACAGCGATCGAGCCGTGGTGTGAACACCCGCTCACTCCGCCTCCAGAAAAGATTAGTGGCGGTCCCCTCCACCAACCACCCTTCGATATCGCACATCAGACCTTCATAGACATCCGCATCACTCCATTCACGCCGCGCCATGATCTGTTCCAGACGATTACAGTGTTTGACCCCGGCCAGTGCCGGATTGATCCCCAAAGGGGTGTGGCACAACCGCACCTTGACGCCTTCCTGGCGCCGTTGTTCGAGCTGGGGGGGAAGCGGATGGAGTGACAATACACGAGTGGGATGGACAGGGAATGGAGGCAGATAACCGCGATCTCCCCGTCCCCGGGTCAGCATCATTTTCAATACTCCCTGTTCCGCCCCACGGGACAATTCCAGGGCCTCTTGCTGCAGGATCGAACGATCCGGGGGGGGGATGTCCAGGCGCCTGCATCCTTCTTCCAGACGCTCGATATGCTCATTCCAGAAAAGGGGCTGCTGGTCGTCGATCAACAGGGTTTCGAACAGGCCATCGCCATATTGGAATCCGCGGTCGAACACATCGACCCGATGTCCACGCCGACCATTGATCAATACTGGTACAGCTTCCATGGCAGCGCTTGATGACAAAGGTTGTCCATTTGAAAATCCCCCTCAATCCCCCTTTTTCAAAGGGGAAGGCCATAAGGTACCCTCTTTTTTAAAAGGAGGTAGACCTTGGCCCCTTTTTTTCAAAAAGGGTAACCTAGATCCCCCCCATTTGACACAAGGGGAAAGAGTTTCTTGCAATTTATTTATTCCCCCCTTTGAAAAAGGGGGGCTAGGGGGGATTTTTTTAAACATCCTGGCAGAAAATCAGTCGGTGAAGCTCTTGAACACCAGGGTGGAATTGGTACCACCGAAGCCGAAGGAATTGGAGATCGCGACGTCGATCTTTGTCTCACGTGCGCTATTGGGCACATAGTCCAGATCACATTCGGGGTCCGGTTCCTCCAGATTGATCGTTGGCGGTAACACCTGATCGCGAATCGCCAGCAGGGTAAAGATTGCCTCGATCCCCCCAGCCGCCCCCAGGAGATGGCCGGTCATGGACTTGGTGGAGCTGATGGGAGTCTGATAGGCCTGCTGCCCAAAGGCTTTTTTGATCGCCCTGGTCTCGGCGATGTCGCCGGCGGGGGTCGAGGTGCCGTGGGCGTTGATGTAGTGCACATCTTCCGGATCGATCCCGGCCGACCGCAACGCACGGCGCATGCACAGAGCCGCCCCATCGCCATCGGGGGTGGGCTGGGTCATGTGATAGGCATCAGCGGTGGCGGCATAACCGATCAGTTCGCCGTAGATCGGTGCACCCCGCTTTCGCGCGTGTTTGAGCGATTCGAGGACCACTACGCCAGCCCCCTCGGACAGGACGAAACCATCCCGGCCCTTGTCCCAGGGACGGCTGGCACGCTGTGGATCATCGTTGCGACGCGACAATGCACGGGCTGCGGCAAACCCTCCCAGCCCAGTAGGGGAAATGGGATACTCCGCCCCACCGGCTATCATCACCTCGGCATCGCCGGTGCGAATGATACGGGCCGCTTCACCAATATTATGGTTGGAGGTGGCGCAGGCGGAAACCACGGCAAAATTGGGGCCCATGAGCCCACGCTTTACCGCATAATTACCGGAAATCATATTGATGATGTTCGACGGAACGAAAAAAGGTGAAATCCGCCTCGGCCCCCCCTTCATGAAAGCAGCATGACCAATCTCGATCCCGGTAATCCCACCGATGCCGGCGCCGATGGTCACCCCGATCCACTCGGCGGCCTCGGGGGTCACTTCGATGCCTGCTTCGACAAATGCCTGATCTGCCGCAGCGATGCCGTAATGAATGAAAGGATCCATCTTCCTGGCTTCTTTGGCCGGGATATATTCGGTGACGTCGAAATCCTTGACGATACCGCCGAACTGGGTGGGAAACTGGCTGACATCGAAATAATCGATCGGTCCAATGCCACTGTTGCCAGCGAGAATGTTCTCCCAGGCTTCCGTTACCGAATTCCCGACCGGGGACACGATGCCCATTCCAGTCACGACGACCCGTCTTTCGCTCAAATCACTCACCTAAAGAAAAAACAACGCAAATAAGTGCAGGAAGGAAGGATCACTTGTTAAGATGGTTTTCGATGTAATCGACGGCTTCCTGAACCGTGGTGATCTTTTCCGCTTCCTCGTCGGGAATCTCGCAATCGAACTCTTCCTCCAAGGCCATTACCAACTCTACGGTATCCAGAGAGTCGGCACCCAGATCGTCCACGAACGAAGCATCGGTGGAAATCTCTTCCTTCACGCCCAGCTGTTCGGCCACGATTTTCTTTACGCGTTCTGCCACGTCACTCATGATTTTTGTTACCTCTGTCAGGTGTTGATTATCCTCAGATACAGGGCGGGCATTTTAATGGCCGCCCCCCGCAAACACAATCTTTTTAAGGCATGAACATGCCACCATTCACGTGCAGGGTTTCCCCCGTAATGTAGGCTGCCTTGTCGGAACACAGGAAGGACACGGCATGGGCGATCTCCCTTGCCTCTCCCAGCCGTCCCAAGGGAATGACATCGAGCAATGCCTGGCGTTGCTGATCAGGCAGATCCCGGGTCATATCGGTATCGATGAATCCTGGCGCCACTGTGTTGACTGTGATCCCCCGTGAACCGACTTCCTTGGCCAGGGACTTGGTGAAGCCAAGCATCCCGGCCTTGGCAGCAGCATAATTGGCCTGACCGGGATTGCCAGTGGAACCCACCACCGAACCGATGTTGACGATGCGCCCCCAACGTTCCTTCATCATGCCACGCAGGCAGGCCTTGCTGACCCGATAGACCGCTGTCAGGTTGGTGTCGATAATCGAGGCCCACTCCTCCTCTTTCATCCGCATCAGCAGATTGTCACGGGTGACGCCGGCGTTGTTGATCAGCGCCAGGGGGGGGCCGACCTCGTTGCTGATCGTCGACACCACTTCGGTCACTCGGGCGGCGTCTGTGACATCGAGCACCATTCCCCTCCCCTGAGCGCCGATCTCTGTCAGCGCAGTGCTGATGTTGTCCGCTCCCGCCTGGGAGGTGGCGGTACCAATTACGGTGAATCCGTCGTAACCCAATTGCAGGGCAATGGCCCACCCGATACCCCGGCTGGCGCCAGTGACCAAGGCAACCTTGTCTGTCATTCAAGCTCCTCCAATGCTGCGGCCAATGAGACTGGATCGTACACCGGAAGCGTCCGGCGTTCCTTGACGATTCGTTTGTTCAACCCGGCCAGAACCTTGCCGGGCCCCGCTTCGATGAATTTCCCCACCCCCTGATCCTGCAAAAAGCGAATGGAATCGCTCCAGCGCACCGGGGAATACAACTGCTCCGTCAACACTGCCCGGATCACCTCCGGAGCAGCGTGGGTCCCCACATCCACGTTGTGAACCACGGTAATCGTGGGCATCTGCACCGGCACCTGCTCGAGCAGCTGGGCGAACGCTTCCGCTGCCGGTTTCATCAATTCGCAATGGGAAGGCACACTCACCGGCAGTTTGACTGCACGCCTGGCCCCGGCGTCCTTGGCGGCTTGGCAAGCCTTGTCCACCGCGGCAGTCTCGCCGGCGATGACCACCTGACCCGGAGCATTGAAATTGGCGGCGGAAACCAAGCCATTGTGGATGCAGATCTCCCGGCAAAGGCGGACCACGAGATGGTCCTCCAGGCCCAGGATGGCTGCCATCGCTCCCCTTCCCTTGGGAACCGCACTTTGCATCAAACGCCCCCGTTCTGCCACCAATTTGACTGCATCGGAGAAATTCAGGGACTCGGCACAGACCAGTGCGGTGTATTCACCCAGGCTGTGTCCCGCCATCCAGGCGGGGCGGCTATCGGTCTGTTCACACCAGACCCGCCACACCGCCACGCCGGCTGCCAACAGGGCCGGCTGGGTATTGACCGTCTGATTGAGCCGCTCTGCAGGGCCTTCCTGGGTCAGTCGCCACAGATCGAAACCAAGCACCTCGGAGGCCTCGGCATAGGTCTGTTCGACTCGGGGGAACGCCTGCGCCAGTTCCGCCAGCATCCCCACCGCCTGGGAACCCTGACCTGGAAACAGAAAAGCCAGATAGGCTCTTTGTTGTTCTTTTTCCATCTTCAATACCTTATCAACGCGGAACCCCAGGTGAATCCCCCTCCGAATGCCTCCATCAACAAGACCTGACCCCTTTTGATGCGTCCATCCATAACCGCTTCATGAAGCGCCAGAGGCACGGAGGCAGAGGAGGTATTACCCTGCTTCTCGATGGTGACCACCACCCGATCCATCGGCATCTTCAGCTTACGTGCCGTGGCAGCAATGATACGGATATTGGCCTGATGCGGTAC
>CAYUPV010000101.1:0-9957 GCA_964445885.1 uncultured Methylococcales bacterium | reverse complement strand
TTTCAAAAGAGGCAACACTTCCCACAGACGTTTTTCGACGGGCCCTCGCCATCCCGGCACTGGTTTGTCATCTTCCTTGCGGATGATCAGGCGGTCACCACTTTTCAGCTTCAACGCCTTGCGCAACGAAGCGGGTATGACGATGCGATCTTGTGGACCGCCTCTGACTTCGTTCTCCCTCTCAGCATCAAGGGTTTGTTTCCCGGCATTGGCCAGATTTCCTGTCTGTGTCATATCGCATTTTAAGTTTGGCCCATTTCAATAGGGGTGTCCATCGTCTCGTGGAACCTGGACCGACATACTCTTTGCCCATGGTAACGGGTGATTACCCAGCTGGGGTCTCGTTTTGGAATCGGGACCCCTGCATCAATTCAGCATCAGCCAGATTTTCCAGGGATTGCCGGGACGCAGGGGGCCAAGATAATTGCGGTGGGAGAACCTGCGCTTTCCGGTGGCTGTATCGGAGCTGTATTCAGGTGCTGTCTCAATCTCCAGTCTGAGGGGGAAGGGATGGCCTTGGGGGATGGAAGTTTCTGCGAGATCCAGCGACACCTCGTAGACGCGATGGTCCTCAAAAGTGCTGCCACCCTGGACCTGGTGATAGAGTCCGCATTCGTTGAGGCGGTAGCGCTTCCAGCCTTCGGCATCCGGAAAGCCTCCCGGTGGGGGCGGATGGGGCCATTTCACCTGGGAGATTCGGCAGCCCGAATTGACGTTGCCGCGGCCGTAGACGAAGATATATTCCTCGTCCAGCCAGGGCGAAAGATGTTGGTGCAGGATCAGCCGCAAGCTGTCCCAGGCGTCTGAGGTGGTTTCATCGCGCACGTCTGCGGCCAGATAGAGCCTGTCCTGGTGGGCCGCAAGCAGAATCCGGGTATGGCTGTCGGGGACGTCGAGAGTGATGGCGCCGTCCCATTCCCCGGGAGTGATCGTGCCGTCGATGGCGGGAGGCATGGCAATGACAGGGATCGTCTGAATTGGCAAGCCCCCAGGTGGTGGGCGCAGTTCGGTGAGACGGCTGATCAGGGCTCTGATGAACCGTTCCTCCGGAAAGGGTTGCCCCCGATCCAGCAGCCGTCCGGTTTTGGCCATTTGGTAGTCCGTTCTCTGGATCTTGCACAGCAGGGCTTCTTTCATTCTTTGATCGATCTGGTCTTGTTCCCCGAATTGGACCAATGTGTACTCCATAGCCAGCAGATTGGCACAGGGGGAGGGCGTGTTTTCGACTTGGTTTGAGAAGGTTTGATAACTTTCGACGCGGGAAGTCCGGCTCGATTCTGCGGTTTGAGTGCCTGTTTCATTCGTGCCGGCTTGGTCGGGAGCAGTTTTGAAAAGTCTCATGACCAGGTCAGGCAGACTTTCCCGTTTCCAGGGTTGCCAGATGACGAGCGCCCCGATCAGGGCGAAGATCGTCAGTCGGGTGATTCCGCTGCCTCTGCGGGTGCGTCGGCTGACTCGTGCCGTCTGTCGGGAAGGGGTAGTGACAGGGATGTCGGGTTTCCGGGGGGCTTGGAGTTTGCCTCTTCTGACCAGCGCGATGAAATGGTCGAACCTGCGGTTCGCGGTGATGAGGGCCAGGGAAACGAAGACCACTGGAAGGACAACAAACAGCCAGCCGAAGGTTTGTCCGTCTTCCACCAACCGCAGGCCTGTGGAAGTAAAGGGAATGACGAAGGCGGCGAAGAGCAGGGTGGCGATCAAAAGGATCCACGGTTTTGCACGTACCAGGCGTTCGGCGTCCAATGCTATCGGCGGACGGGACCTGGGTTTTCCGCTGGCTGAGTGCCCGTTTGCCTGGGATGGCAAGGCAGAGTGATGTCGGCCCGGGTTGGATGCATTGGCACCTCGCCACAACAACAGGCCGGCCATAGGACCAATAAAGGGGATCAGCAGCAGCCAGGGTGCCTGTGGGTGATCGCCGGAATACAGGGTCGGCAGGGACATCAGCAGCCATAGCCCGCCGAAAGTGATGGCGAATCGCCGGGTTCCTTCACGGCCTAACCGGTGACCCTTGCCCGCCAGGGATTGGTTGTCCGGAGCGCTGAGGACCCATCTGAAACTGGCTGTAGCCAGCAGAAAGATAGCGATGATCAGCGCGAGTCCCCATTTGCGAGTATCGAACCCGGCTTCCCGGGCTTGGAATCCCAGATAAAGTTCGGCGGCACTGCCCAGGATGAAGAGGGTGAGAAAACGGCGGCTACTAGTTGGATGTGTCTGCATGAGTGGGAAAAGGGTGATGACCGATGCTTTCAAAGCATAGAGTGATGTTGGGTTTTATGCCGAAATAATTGTGGCAAATCCCCCAGGTGCTTGAGGCTGAATTTCAAAGAGTAAGAGTGTTATCTTTTTTGAATCTCCATGAAAACTCTGTTTTAGCCCCGAGATTGCCAGGGAGTCAGTGGATACCGCGTTTCCGTATCCGCAAACCCCATGAAATCTGTCCAAACAGGTTACCGTGGGCATGGGCGGCTTTCACATTCCCTGGTTGATGCTCGCCGCCGGTTTCAGTCTTGTTGTCTTTTTTCCTTGGTGGCGTTTTTCGTGTTGCGCTTCAAAAATGGTGAGGCGACGACATGAAGGTATGGGCCGGATCCCTGAGAGCAACGGGATGGATCGACCGACATGCTCTTCATCGCTTACACCGCTGGCGGGCTTTGTCGTTGGGCCTGCTGGTGTCGTTGTGGACTTTGACTGGAACCTTGCTGGGATATCGTGACACGATATCTGGCTCGAATCACGCAGCCCTTATCCGTGATGAGGTACGGGTGGGTATGTGGAAGGGTATGAGCCGGTGACTGAATTCACCCATAGCGGCATTCAGTACAAGGTGGGCGATCGGGTGGCGCTGGAGTTCAAGGTCGTGAAATGCCTGGTTCATTGACGGGCTGAAATCACCGGTATCACTGCTACCGGCCGGGTGAGGTTATCCTCGGTGGATGGGGACCCGTTGGCCAGGTGTTATTTTGAACAACATATAGGAACCAACTATATCGGTTTTTCACGTTACTCCCTGCGCCGCATTGGCTGAATCCGGTACAGAAGACCAGGGACGGTTTTTTCAGGTGTACAGATCGATCCGTTCCTTCCTTCTGGTCTCCTTCATGCTCACTGGGGGCAACACCCCCCTCCACCTTAGGTGAGGGTTAGGGAATGATCACCGAAGATATCGAGTGAATCTGCATCGCTTTCGGGTTGGATAGAAATACCCACTGATGTTGGTGGCAGGAAGCGGTGGGACTATAGGAAGATATATCTCCTTTTTTCTCACTGGAATCGGAGGGTAAGTCAAGCCGTTTGTTCTGGATTGGCGCCTCTGATGAATAGCAGGGCACCTTTGGGAGAGCGGACTTTGCCATGAGGGACACCCCTGGGAGCCATGTGGTAGTCACCAGCCCGGACGATGATTTCCCCTATCTGTACTTCTCCTTCGATGACCAGACATTCCTCTTAGACCGGGTGGCCATGGGCGGGCAATTCTGCACCCGAGGAGAGACGAAGCAGAAAGCTTCGGCTGGTGGTGTCCTGTCTCAGCAACTTCATATCAGCCTTGGGGGCGATCGTGATCCATTCTCCTTCGTGGGATGGGAGGGTGAAGGTATCGTCGATAGATGCCCGGCGGATCTTTGCCATCACGCGTGTCTTCAGCCTGGAAGACAGGTCAGGCGCTACGTTTTCCGGCCGAATGGCAGAAAGAAGTTCGGCCTCCAGGTCATTTGACAAGTCGTAATCCCGGTTCCTGCTCATGAATCGGTCCTGTAATTGATCAATCGCTCTTTCAGTATAGTGATACCACGCCGCAAATGGCTTTTGACCGTTCCCTGCGGGAGTCTGAGATGATCGGAGATCTCCTGATGGCTCAGGCCCTTGAAGAAATGCAAGGTGAAGAGTTGGCGCTGGTCAGAAGAAAGTTGGGTCATTGCGTTATGGACCGCGGATCGGGTTTCGAATGTCTGAAGCAAATCGAGTGGATTGTCCCTATTGGAGACCCAATCCTTATGCTCAGTCAAGGGATCAAAGGGTGTTTCGATCCTTCGTCTTTGCCGCAGAAAGTCCAAGGCCCGGCTGCGACAGATGATCAGCAACCAGGCCAGGGGTGCACCACGGGTCGGGTTGTAATCGGCTGCCTGGCGCCATAATCTGCAGGTAAACCTCGGCCACGACGTCTTCTGTCGCTTGCAGGTTACCCATGATCCGTCGGGAGACTGCAAAGACATGGCCCAGGGTCAGATCATACAGATGGCCCAACGCGGCTTCATCCCCGCTGGCGATACGGGGCAATAACTCAGCCAGTTCGTCGCTCAGGGCCTCCCTGCTCATGCCTGCAGCGCTCAAATAATTCTCCCGGGCCCCGTTCTTATCGGATTATGGCAATTTTACCAAAGGCTGATCGGCAATGTGGAACGGCGTTTCGTTGGAATCGGGAGATTTTTCTCGCGGCTCTTCCTGCCCCATTCAAACGGACAAGCAAGAAAAGTGGAATTTCTCTGCGTCCAGATCGGGTTTCCATGCGTATGCCTCAGTGAAGCAAGTCGAATTTAGCTTATGTCTTGCTCAAAGTTGATGACAAAGAAGCTGAGTTTCATGCCGGCCTTTAGTCATTCAATGAAAAAACCATGAAAGGAGATTTTCATGAAACTTATCATCCCAATTACCTTGGGAACGCTGCTGACCGTCAGCGCATTACCCAGTCTGGCTGCCAGTCACAGTGACGCTCCACTGATCAAGCAGGACCCCCAGGTCAACATTACCGACGTATATGCGTTTGTAGGCACCAAATATAACGACTCAAGCGTTGAGGTGCTCAATGTCGTGGTTCAGGTCCGGCCCTTCTCTGATCCGGGCGATCCTGGCTTTCATGTCTTTCTCGACTGCAAGAGCAGGTGTCCTTTCCGAGGCAGAAGACCTCCTGATGGCTCAGCGCGTCCGTCCGGATGTGGCACAACTGCAACGTGGCTAAAGCATCCTGCTGGTTCACATCTATCATCACCCCGCTGAATCCCGGGTCTGGACATCGATGGCGTGGGCTAGGATGATCGAGCACCGCTTCGGTGAGGCGCTGGAGCTGGCATTCATAGCGGACAGTCTGGCACCGGATGATCCCCGAACCCAGGCGCTGATGAGCGATGCGCTGATGGAACTGGGGCGTTACGACCAAGCCGTGGAAGCCGTGGAGCGGCTGCTGTCCCTCAAGCCGGGCGCCATGGCCTGGATCCGGACGGCCCGGCTGAGGTTCCTCCACGACGATCTGGAGGGACCGATCGAACTCATGGTGAAAGCGGCGAAAAACGTCAGCCGGGAAGGTGAGCACAGCGCCTGGATCTGGCTGAAACTGGCGAAATTGCACCTGTTTCATCGCGATACCCGTGCGGCTGCAAGATCCATCGCCCGGGCACAACGGGCCTATCCCGGTCTGCCTGCCATTGTCCGTATGCGCGCGCGTCTGGCCCTGGCTCTTGGCAAACCAAGAACGGCGCTGGCATTCTACCGGAAGGCCGTGAATCTTCGTCCCAAAGCCGAAGATGTCCTGACGGCATGGCGATTGAGCCGGCAATTGGATGAACCTGGACAGGTCAAACATTGGTCCGCACTGCTCGAGGGTATGGCCAGCCTGGAAGGCTATCGCCTGTCGCAGCGGGCGCTGGCCGAGTACTTCGCCGCAACCGGCCGGTATGACCGTGCCAGGACGCTGGCCCTGGGGGCACTGGCTGTGCGTCCCGATATCTACAGTCATGCAGTGATGGCCAGAGTCCTGGCACGGGCGGGCGATGACCTCCAGGCAAAGGAACACGCCCGCGCTGCCCTGCGGCTGAACACCCCCGATCCCCGTTTGCAGGCGCAGATGGGTGCCATCCTTGCGGACAAACAGGTGACCATCGCTCAGGGTGCAATACCATGATCTCCCTGGCTTTGGGTTTGACGGTTCTGTTTTTCGTTACCCTTGTGCAGGCCCATCCCTTAGGCAACAGTACCGTCAACCGGCAGGGGGAACTTCGGGTATCTGCCAATCGAATCCAAATCCGCTATCTGCTGGACATGGCGGAGATTCCCACCCTGCTTGCTGCCCAGCAGGCGGACTTGGACGGTGACGGTCTGGTTTCATCCACCGAATGGGATCGTTTCACCAACCGGTATGCTGGGCTTATCCTGGAAGGGATCACCTTGAGCGTGAACGGTCGGGATACGAAGCCAGTCCCTGGGAAGACCCGTTGGTTCCTGGTGCCCGGTACCGCTGGTTTATTGACGCTGCTGCAACCACGGAAATCGGCCTTACTGCGACTGATGTTTCCTATGACGATGCAGTAATTGGTGACGGTTCGTTGGAGCAGTTCTTGGGATCTGCCGGGGTCGAGACTGTGATTGCTTCCAGAGGCTGGGCACTTTACTGGTTAGGGGTGTTTCATATCGCCACTGGCTGGGATCATCTGGTATTCTTATTTGGTTTGCTGGTCATGCAAACTTCAAAGCGCCGATTGGTCTGGGTGGTTACTGCCTTCACTGCTGCCCATAGCCTGACTTTGGCACTGGCCGCGAGCGATTTGGTGAGTGTGCCGGGCGACTGGGTCGAACCTGGGATTGCGCTGACCATCGCCTATGTGGGAATGGCGAATTTACTTAAATTCAATCATGGTGTCCTCCTTGCCTTTGCTTTCGGCCTGGTTCACGGTTTCGGTTTTGCCGGGGCATTGTCAGAGACACTGGGCATTCCAGTTGGTGGGGGGGGGAGAATGGTTGTGGGGGCTGGCGGCCTTCAATCTCGGAATCGAGAGTTTCCAATTATTGCTCGTTTTGCTGAGTCTGCCTTTGCTGCATAAAGTTGCTCTTTTGAACCGGGGAGAGGCAGCTTTTAACTTGGCCTCACTGGCGGTCATCGGGGCCGGATTAGGGTGGTTTTTAATCCGAATCTGAAAAAACAGATGGCTTTCTCCCGCCCTCGAATTTCACGGCAATATCACATCAGAAACCCCTTTTGTGCCTGGATCGGATCAAAGTTACATAAATGTCAGGGGATTTGGCCAATGTCGCCGCAACGCTACACTCTGACCTGATAACGAAATTCCTTAACGGGTCTTGGGCTGTTGGATGTTTGAACCTGATGACATTGGCGATGGCCATTTCTTCAGCAATGTATCGCATTTCGATCGAGTGTCGTGGATAAGAGACGGTCGTCATTGGAGCAAAGACCGGTTTCGGCAGTACCGATCTTTCGGTATGTGAATCCATTCTCATAAACATTTTTATACCAGGCTGTTTTGTTCGCTTTGTTACTACTATGGCATGGCTATTGCCAATTGTAGTTGGGATCAGTGAATTCATCTCGTCGCTAGACAGGTGTCCGATTCCAGAACTTCAAAGTTAGCAGGAGTAGGTTATGGGAATTGACAAGACCAAGCAGACAGCTTTTCGCTGGCTTTTTGGTTTCGCCTTTGTGGCCGTTGCCGTCCATATTCCGATGGCGAACAGCGGTGAAACTGAGAACCGCTTGGTGGTTCAGTCGAGTCCCTGTGCCAATGCCGCATCGTCGGCCAATGTCATCGTCGGAACACCGGGAAACGACAGGTTGAGGGGTACCCCTGGCAACGATGTAATCATCGGTCTTGGAGGAAACGACCGCATCTCTGGATTGTCCGGGAATGATTGCATCGACGGAGGGGAAGGGCGGGACAAAATCTTGGGAGGTTCCGGCAACGATACCATCTACGGTGGGGATGGTAATGACAGAATCAAGGGACAACAAGGTGACGATCTCATCTACGGTGGATCGGGCCATGACCATATCCATGGTGGTCGGGGGCAAGACGCCCTTTATGGTGGAGCAGGCAATGATCGCATTCATGGCGGTCGTGGTGACGACATCCTGCATGGCGGGGCAGGCAATGATCGTATCCTTGGCGGTGGTGGCAATGACATCCTGTATGGCGGAGCAGGCAATGATCGTATCCTTGGCGGTGGTGGCAACGACATCCTGTATGGCAATGCAGGGAACGATCGACTCCATGGTGGCCGGGGTGACGATGCTGTCTACGGGGGAGTGGGAAAAGACCGGTTAAGGGGAGACCGGGGGCATGATACCTGTTACGCGGATGGGCAGGATAAGACGAAGCGCTGCAAGATCATCGACGGGGATCAGGTCCCATCGACCAATCATGCTCCGGTGTTGGTGGAGATGGGTGACAGGACAATCACGGAGGGAGAGACGGTCGGTATTGAAGTCAGTGCGACCGACGCCGATGTCGGCGACCGGTTGTCTTTGACCGCATCCAATCTGCCGATGGGGGCGGCCTTCACGAATACGGGGAATGGGAAAGGAATGCTTACCTGGTCTCCTGTACGGGACCAGACTGGTGTGCATACCATCATGTTCCGGGTGATCGACGATCATCAGCCACGGGGTATGGCTGAGGGGACAATGAACATCGAGGTGGTGGCAAGAACCAACCGACCACCGGTGCTGGTATCACCGAGTGACCAGATTCTGCGGGAAGGTCAGGGGCTGACGCTCGAAATCAGTGCCAGTGATCCTGATCCGGGTGATCAGGTGAGCTTGTCCGTTGCTGGAGTCCCTCAGGGTGCCAGATTTCTGGATCACGGTGATGGGAGCGGAATACTCACCTGGATGCCGCTGCTGGGTGCAGCAGGCGATTATCCCATCCAGGTCATCGCATTGGACAATGGTCTCAAGTCACAATCATCCATCGCAACCTTCAACATCCGAGTTGAACCGGTCACGGGCTTTGAACTGGCTGAAGCCTGTCGGGGTTCCACCAATGCTTATCTCCAGAACGTCCACGGAGATCTGTACGACGGTTGCTCGAGTTGCCACAGCCAGGGCGGTATCGGGCCGGGTTTTGTCCTGTCCGACGATGCCGTGGCCAGTTTCGATGCCTTGGCACGGTATGTCCGAAACGATGTCGGCAACCTTGATCTGCTCCTGAGCAAGTCGATCGGACTGCCATTCCATGGGGGCGGTAAGCCGTACCAGGACATGAACGATTCGCGGTATCTCAGGCTTCAGGCTTTTCTGGCCTCACTGTCCTGTGACGTCGGTGGAACAACCGGGAAGGGGATTGCGCTAGAGGATCTCGTCCAGCACAGCAACGAGAAAACCCTGCGCAAGGCCGCCATCATCCTGGCGGGTCGCCTGCCGACCGACATGGAGATTGAGCAGTCCCGAACCGATGCGGGTTTGGCTGCCGCAGTGCGTGATCTGATGCAGGGCGAGGGTTTCGCTGGCTTTGTCTACCGCACCGCCAACGATTGGTTTCTGACTGCCGGCAGTCAGTTCCCGGGTTACGATCTGGTCTTTGGCACCTACACGGAGCATCCGGATTACCAGACCCGGCAGCAAATCTACGCCGGGCTCAGGCGTGAACCGTTGGAACTGATCCGGTTCATCGTCGACAACGACCGTCCCTATACCGAGGTGGTCACCGCGGATTACACCATAGTTAATGACGAACTGACCAGACTCTATGCGGCCGAGGATGCCAACATACCGGGAGTAAGGGCTGCAGGGTGGAGACCTGCGCGGATTCCTGTGGCGACCAAGGACCATCCGGGTATCCCATACCCCCATGCCGGGGTGCTGAGCACCGTGGCATGGCTGAGTCGTTTCCCCACCACCGACACCAATCGTAATCGCCACCGGGTAAAGATGATGTACCGCCAGTTCCTGGGCTTCGACATCGAGGCACTGGGTCAACGCCCCGGCAACGACACCGGTATGGGAGAGTTCCTGGTGCCGGTCATGGAGAATCCGGCCTGTGTCGCCTGTCATGCCTATATGGACCCGGCTGCGGGTAGCTTCATGGACTTCGGGCCCGACAACACCTATCGGCAAAAGGGCGAGCACGCCTTGTCCAGGGACTATACCCGGACAGGGGGGAGTAGTACCTATCCCAAGGACCCCAACGGTGATTACTGGTATAAGCCGGGTGACAAATGGTATCGGGACATGTT
>CAYUPV010000100.1:0-10015 GCA_964445885.1 uncultured Methylococcales bacterium | reverse complement strand
CTATGGGCATGAATACCTCTCCTCGAGCCTCGAACCGCTCAGGCCATCCACTACCGCGAAGGCGCAGGGGAATCGAACGGATGGTACGGATGTTGGCGGTGACATCCTCTCCAGTATAGCCATCTCCACGGGTGGCGGCGCGTACCAGGTATCCATGATGGTACAGGATGGACACCGCCAGTCCATCGAGTTTGGGTTCGGTGGCATAGTCGATTTCGTCCATTCCCAGACGTTCCTTCACCCGGCGCTCGAAATCGTAGACCTCCTCATCGGTGAAGGCATTGTCGAGCGAAAGCATCGCCACTTCGTGGCGAACGGGGGCAAAGGCCTCCGATGGGGGCGCGCCGATGCGCTGGGTGGGGGAGTCAGGGGTGATGAGTTCGGGATACTGTTGCTCCAGTCGTTGCAGCTCCGCCATAAAGGCGTCATATTCCGTGTCGGAGATGACCGGTTGATCTAACACATAATAGCGATAGTTGTGATATTCGATCTCGCGACGCAGTTCTTCCAAGCGTTGGCGAATGTCCTCCGGAATCGCCATATCAGCCATCACCGCGAAGCTGGCGGCGCCAGAGAGCCAGCTTGACGGAGGTCAATGGATGCCTGCGGTCGTCCAGTTCTTTGCCGCCCAGGCGCTGGGCCAGGGTGTGGCACAAGGTGATCATGCGTTCAAAGGCCTGCAGCGGTGCTGATACCAGCGGTGGTTGCATGAACAGGGTCAATCCAGGGGTCTGGAAATCTTGCATGTGATCGATGGGGAACGTACCCGGTTTGACCATGCTGGCAACGCTGAATTGAATCTTGTCCCCCTGGTAGAGATGAAAGATCTCCATGTCGCCGAATTGCAGGCCCAGGTCGGAAAATGCTTTGATCAACTCCGGGCCCTGGAAGGCCTGGCCTGACCGAGCAACGATACTGATTTGGATGACCTCGGGAAGATCGGCAACCTTCCGCGATTCAGCTGTTTCAGGTTCGGAGGCATTTGGTTCGAATTCTGCCTCGGGCGCACTGTCTGCTTCCTCCACGAGTCGTTCTGCCTCCAGTGTTTCAGGATCCGGAGGGGAGGTTTCCTCGATGGGGTTGATGGAAATGGTGTCGATTTCCTCCAGTTCGAAATCGTCGGGTGGCGCGGATGAGTCCAGGCTCATGTCCAGCCCGCTATGCTTCCGTTTCCAACGCTCCCAGAGATAGATGCCCAGTAATATCAGGATGCCTGCAATCGCAAGGATGACGCGCAAGGTGGTTTTGTCCAGCATTTCCATCGATTCTATCCCCTCATGCTGCAGCCATTTCAGCAGCCCGTTCGAGATCCACGGAGACGATGCGCGACACGCCGGGCTCGCGCATGGTGACGCCGATCAGCTGGTCGGCGATTTCCATGGTGGTTTTGTTATGGGTGACAAAGATGAATTGTACCCGTTCCGACATCGATTGCAGAAGTGTGCAGAAGCGCCCGACATTGGCCTCGTCCAGGGGGGCGTCGACCTCGTCGAGCATGCAGAAGGGGGCTGGATTGAGTTCGAAGAAGGAAAACACCAGGGCCACCGCGGTCAGTGCCTTCTCTCCCCCGGAAAGGAGATGGATCGAGCTGTTGCGTTTTCCCGGTGGCCGGGCCATGATGCGGATACCGGCCTCCAGAGGGTCGTCGCTGGTCATCTCCAGCCTGGCTTCACCGCCGCCGAACAGGGCCGGGAAACGTTTGCGGAAATGCCCGTCCACCGTCTCGAAGGTTTCCCTAAAGCGGCTGCGGGTCTCTTTGTCGATGGTGCGGATGGCCTTGTCCAGCATTTCCAGCGAAGTGGTGAGGTCTTCGTATTGTTTGTCGAGGAAGCGCAGCCTTTCCGAATGCAGCCGGTGTTCCTCGATTGCCGCCAGGTTCACGTCGCCCAGTCGCGCTTGATCCCGTTGCAACTGCTCCAGTCCTTTTTGCCATTGATGGGCTTTGGCTTCGGGTTCCAGTGTCTTGAGTATCCGATCAGGGTCGATGGTCTCGGATTCGATCTGTTCTGCGGCGGTCTGTAGTCTCACCCGGGCTGCCTCCGCCTTCAGTCGTGCCGCTTCCAGATCCGCTCTGGCTTGATCGCGTTGGGATTCCTGGTGGGCATGGAGACTGTGCTGCTCACGCAGCATCTCCTCAGCCTGTCGCAGTTGAGTGCGGGTCTGTATCAGCTCCTTTTCCAACGCCGGCCGGCGGGCCTGTGATTGCTCCAGCTGCTGTTTGAGCTGGTTCAGGGGGTGTTGCCCCTGGGTCTGCTCGGTTTCGGCCAGAGCCAAGCGCTGCTCCAGTTCCTCGCATTGCACCCCGGTCCGCTGTCGCTGCTTTTCCAGTAGTTGCAGGGAATGCCGGGTGTGTTCCAGTGCCGTTTCCAGCCGCGCTGTCTTTTCCCGGATACTTCGGGACAGGTCTGTGGCCTGGTCATTGGCGGCCCTGGCTTGGTCCAGTTCGGCTTGCAGCTGTTCCAGTTTTTCCTCCCGGGTGTCGATCTCGTTTTTGTGTCGTTGCAGGCACATTGTGTGATCGTCGATCTCTTGTTGTATTTTGGTCAGCTGGCCTTGGGTTTCACTCTGTTCCTGTTGCAGGCGTTGCAGGCGTTGACGGGTTTCCTCACAGCGGCGGTGTGCTGCTTGAAGTTCAGCCTGTAGGCGGGCTTTTCGGCTACCGACCTCACGTTCCTGCCTGCGCAGGGTGTCCAGTGTTATTTCCACGTCGTTCAGGCTGGTAATGAGGTGTTCCAGTACCTCCTGAATCTGCTCCTTTTGCTGCATCAGCTGTTCCTGCCGGTGGCGCAGCCGGCGCAATTCCTTTTCGCGTTCCAGCACACCCTGGCCGGAATCTTGATGGCGGGTCAGTTTCAACCAATTGAGGCCGATTTGATCTCCGTTGGGTGTGATCCAGCATTCATGATCTGCCAGTTCACCACGCCTGGTGACTGCTTCCGGCAGAGAATCGATACAGCGGTGATGACCCAGTAGCGGGATGGGATTCCACTCGCCACCCAGTTTTTCCGCCAATGAGCCGGGTGGTGGGGAGGGAGGGGAAGAGGGTTCCAGGAATGAAGCGTTCTCGTTCTTCAAACTGTCAGCAGTATCGGCGACAGACTGCAGATCGTCCAGAGTCAGGGCTTCGAGCCAACTTCCCAGGACCGTTTCCACCGCTGTTTCCCAGCCTCTTTCCACTTCCATTTTCTCGGCCAGACGGGGCACCTGATGCCATTGATGCGCTTCGAGCCATTGTTGGAGCGCTCTGCGGTCCTTACCCAGGGCATGACGTTGTAGGGTTTCCAGGGCGCTGATCCGGCCTGCCAGGCGGCTGAGTTCAGCCTCCAGCTGACGTAATTCCTCTTGCCTGCCATGTTGTTGTTCGCGCAATTGCTTGAGTTCACCGTTCAGCTGGCGGGACTGGTCACGTTGATCGTTGAGCAGAGTTTCGATTTCCTCCAGCCGATCCTGCAATGTGGTGGCCTCTTCATCGTTCTGGTCCAGTTCGATCTGATCCTGCTGTGCTGCCAGTTGTCCGATCCGGCGCCGGAATTCTTCCCGTCGGTGTTCGTTGTGGCGAATCTCCACTTCGAGTAGATTGATTTTTTCCCGAAGGCTCCGCAATTCATCCAAATGGCGTCCATATTCCCGGCGGTTTTGTTGCCATTGCGCCTCGCATTCCTGGTGCGCGGAGGAGGCTTGTCGGAACTCCTCCCTTGCCTGTGTCAGTTCTTGCGCCAACTGTTGCTGTTGCTTTTGCAGCGCAGTCATCTGTTGATTATCCTGATCCAGGGCGGCATGCGACCTTTGCAGCTCGCTATGCCATGACTCCAGGTTGAGTTGGCGTTGCGCCTGGCTTTGCTGCGCGTGTTTCAGGGCCTGATCGTAGCGGCTGATCTCGGCATTCAGTTCGTAGAGACGGGCCTGCTGTTGCTGCAGTTGCCGTTCCAGTGCCCGAACCTGCTCCCGGGATTTCTCGCGGGTGGTGGTGGTTTCTTTAAGGTTTGCCTCGCGTTGTGAAAGTGCCAGTTCCAGCTCCGTCAGCTGTTCTTGATGACGTTGGTATTCGTTTTTGGCGTCACGCCACTGGATAGCCAGCAGCTCTTTGTGACGATTGGCAATGGCGCCTTCCAGCTCACGGAATTTTGCCGCTTTCTTGGCCTGGCGGGCCAGGCGGTTGACCTGGGTCTGAAGTTCTCCGCGGATGTCTTCGACCCGTTCCAGATTGGCCCGGGTGTGCTGGAGTTTGAGTTCAGTCTCGTGGCGTCTTTCCTTGTATTTGGACAGCCCGGCCGCTTCTTCCACGAACAGGCGTAATTCCTCGGGTTTGGCTTCGATGAAACGGCTCACCGTGCCCTGTTCGATGATGGCATAGCTGCGGGGCCCCAGTCCGGTGCCAAGGAAAACATCCATGATGTCACGGCGGCGGCAGCGGGTATTATTGAGAAAATACTGTGATTGGCCATCACGGCTGACCTGGCGCTTGACCGAGATCTGGGCATAGCGGGCGTACTCGCCTCCCAGCCGACCCTCGCCGTTGTCGAAAATCAGTTCGATGCTGGCCAGGCCCACCGGTTTCCTGCTGGATGATCCATTGAATATGACATCACTCATGGCGCTGCCGCGCAGGTGTTTGGCAGAACTTTCCCCCATCACCCAGCGTACCGCATCGATGATATTGGATTTACCGCAGCCGTTTGGACCGACCACACCGATCAGGCGTCCGGGAATGGAGAGGGAAGTGGGATCCACGAAGGATTTGAAACCGGCCAGTTTGATTTTTTCCAGACGCATGAATTTTTGCGAGCCCCAGGGAAAATTCAGGGTGACTTGTCGGTCTAACGAAAACGCTGACGTATCTTGCCAACTGCCGTATTATACGGCCTCATTTCAAGTTTTCAGGCTTTTATCCAAGATCATGACAACTCGACCCAGCAAACAACTGGAAACCTTTCCCAATCCCAATCCACGGCGTGACTACACAATCCGGATAGAATCGCCGGAATTCACCTGCCTGTGTCCCAAGACCGGTCAGCCGGATTTTGCCACTATCCTGGTGGAATACGTCCCAGATCAGCTCTGTATCGAACTCAAGGCTTACAAACTCTACCTGTGGTCCTATCGCGACGAGGGTGCCTTCCATGAAGCGGTGACCAACCGGATTCTGGACGATCTGGTGTCCGCTTGCCAGCCTCGCCGGATGAAGGTCGAGGCCAGGTTCAACGTGCGCGGCGGAATCTATACCACCGTGGTGGCGGAATACCAACGGGACTGACAGTCAACCGCAGGCTCACGACATTGATTTGAAATCCCAGGATGGCCGGAACGACGACTGCCAGGAAGGTTCCCGTTGGCATCGCCGTATAGGCATATTCGAATCAATGGGTGTGGAAAAAGTGGCAGCGCGCCACCGATCCTCTGAGATGCCAACAGTTTACCCGCCTGTTCTTGGGTATCTTTCATCTTCTTACCGTGAAAGATCCATAGGGGCCGAGGCAGGGGGTTCGTCTCTCGGGACGCCGTGAACCCGTCCCTGGGGGCTCGGACACGGCCGTCCGGGCCGTATACGCCCTCGAGCCGAACCCCCCTGCCTCGGCTTTAGGGCTTTCATGCCTCGGGGTGAATTGGCGATTTCATGGATGTTACCGTGAAAGTTTCGTGTGGGCAGGGAGCAGGGGAGTGCTTTTCGGGACGCCGTGAATCCATCCCTGGAGGCTCGGACGCGGCCGTCCAGGCCGCGTACGCCCTCAAATCACTCCCCTGCTCCCTGCGTGGTACATTCATACGGCGGGGTGACAAAAGGTTTCATGAACGTTACCGTGAAAGATCCATTAAAGATCCATTGAGGTAGCTGTAGGGTGCATTGCATGCACCAATGAATTGGTGCGTAGAACGCACCCTACCGTTGTCTTTCATTTTCCGGGGTGATGCCAGGGGCTTCATGGACGTTACCGTGAAAGAACATAGATTTCGTAGGGTGGGTAGAGGCGAAGCCGAAACCCGCCATGGACCTTAGATGCATTCTATGTACCGGTCGATGGTGCGCAGAGCGCACCCTACGGGCTTTCATGCTTCGGGGTGAAACGGGACTTTCATGAGCGTTACCGTGAAAGATACATGAAGGGGTTTCACATGACGGTACGAAAGGAATTTCATGATCGTCACTTCGAAAGTTTGGGAGAAAAAGCGGTTTCACTGGGTCTCTGTGGAAAGATAAAGTTCAGCAACTGAATCAGACAAGGGCTATCAACATCGATGGAATTCAAAGACTATTACAAAATACTCGGCGTCTCCCGTGACGCCGGTCAGGACGAGATCAAGCGTGCCTATCGCAAATTGGCACGCAAGTACCATCCAGATGTGAGCAAGGAAAAGAATGCTGAAGAAAAATTCAAGGAAGTCAATGAAGCCTACGAAGTACTCAAGGACCCGGAGAAACGCAAGGCCTATGATCAGTTTGGCAATCAATGGCAACAAGGAAGCCAAGGCTTTGAGCCGCCACCCGGCTGGGAAGAACAATTCGGCTTCAAGGGTGGCGGTTATACCGAGGGCGGCTTCGGCGATTTCAGCGAATTTTTCGAGACCTTGTTTGGCGGCGGCCACCGTCATGGCCGACGCGGAGGATTCAGGATGCGGGGTGAGGATTTGCACGCCAGTGTTTACATAGATCTGGAAGATGCCTATCACGGTACCACCCAGACCCTGACCCTGAACGTTCCGGAGGTCGACCCAGCCAGTGGCCGTCTGGTGGACAAACACAAGCGCCTGCAGGTCAAGATCCCCAAAGGCATCCAGGAAGGTCAGAAAATCCGTCTGGCAGGTCAGGGAGCACCGGGAATGGGTGGGGGTCCTGCCGGAGACTTGTACTTGGAAGTCCATTTCAAGCCGCATCGCTGGTTCAGCGTCGATGGCAGAAATCTGCATCTTGACCTGCCCATCACGCCTTGGGAAGCCGCTCTTGGCACCAAGATAGCTGTACCCACCCTGGACGGCAAAGTGGAACTGAAGATACCGGCCGGTGCTCAAACCGACAAGAAGCTCCGTCTTAAGGGTAAGGGACTACCCGGCACTGCGCCGGGGGACCAATACGTGATTCTCAAGATCCATACTCCCCCGGCGGACACGCCGAAGAAAAAACGCTTGTATGAGGAAATGGCCAAGGTCATGCCCATGAACCCACGCCAAGGTATGGGGGTATAACCATGCTACAGGAGAGAGTATTAGCGGGTGTGGTACTGGACGAGCACTTCCGCGTGACCCTGATCGAGGTCTGTCAAATCTGCCAGGTCAGTGCCGAACGTGTGATCGAACTGGTGGACGAAGGCGTCATCGAGGTGGAAGGCATCGAACCACCCGAGTGGCGCTTCGATGCCCTCGCTTTCCAGCGGCTCCAGGCTGCCCTGCGGCTGGAAAGGGATCTGGGAGTCAATCCTGCCGGAGCCGCTCTGGCATTGGATCTGTTGGAAGAACTCAGACGCCTGCGCTGAACGAAAAAGCCGGGGGATGCGAAAATCCGCATCCCCCGGCATCGGGCTATCGAGGGAACTCAGGTGCGGAACTGTCCCACGATCTGATCGAGCTTATTGGTCTGCTCCCGTAAATTGGCAATCGCCTCACGCGTTTCCTGCATCTTGAGCTGGGTTTTTTCCACCCTTTCATTGACGTGGGCCACATTCTGATTGATCTCCTCACTCACCATGCTCTGCTCCTCCACGGCACTGGCAATCTGAGCATTCATCTCTGAGACCTCATCGATCATTCGGGTGACATTCCCCAGCACACTGCTGATAGTGTGGGCTTCTGCCTTGTTCCTTTCCGCCTGCTCCTTGCTTTGGCCGATGACTTCGACAGCCTGCCGGGCCCGGCTACGCAACCGCTCGATGGTCTGTTGGATCTCGGCGGTCGATTCCTGGGTACGGCTGGCCAGGGTCCGCACCTCTTCGGCCACCACCGCAAAACCCCGCCCCTGCTCACCGGCCCGGGCCGCCTCGATAGCGGCGTTCAAGGCCAGAAGATTGGTCTGGTCGGCAATGTCGCCGATGATTTTCAAAACCTCACCGATGCTGTCACTGTCACCCTCCAGCTCTTTCAGCACTTGGGCTGCCTTTTCCACTTCCGCTGCCAACTGATCGATCTTGACGATGGCCTCCTGGACAACCCCTTGCCCTGACTTGGCCTCCCCATTGGTTGCCCGCGCCACTTCCGAGGCCCGGGTGGTGTTCCGGGCGATTTCGTTGACCGCCGCGGCCATTTGCTCCATGGTCACCGCCACATGACGGACTTCCTCTCCTTGACGCTTGGCATCCTCATCGGTGGCAACCGCCACCTGTTCCACATGATCGGTCTCCTGAGCCAGATAATAACTACCGTCTTTCAAGGTCAAGACCATGTTGCGGATTTTTTTCACGAACTGATTAAAACTGTGGGCGACCCAGGCAAATTCGTTGTTACCCTTGACTTTCAGACGGGCGGTCAGATCCCCTTCCCCCTGGGCGATGTCCTGAAATTTGAGTCCCAAATTGGTCAACGGGTCCACCACCATGCGCTTGGTGGTAAAAAACAAACCCAGCGCCACGATCAATGCTGCCAACCCCATCAACCCCGACGCCTTGCCCACATTGGCGGCAATGATAGCGTCGGCATTATCGAGCGGAGTCACGATCTCGAAGGCACCATGGAGATCCCCCACCTGTTTGTTGTCCATGGGATACCCCAGAATGTCCTTGCCATCCTCCCGCCCCCATAGTTCCAGGGAGTTCTTGGGATCCCCATGGCAGATCAGACACTGCTGCTGCAACCGCACCGGACGAAAATAGCGAAGACTGTTGCTTTTCTCGTCGATGACTTGATATTCGGATGCCTGGGGATGACTGGCGAAGTAACGCAATACTTCGGCCTCGATTTCATCGGGCTCGTTGTTGGGATTCCTCGCTCCTTTCCTGGGGGTTTTCAGGGTAAAACCGTTTTCATCGGCATTGGCCCGGATCACTTCCCAGGCCACCGCAATCGGCACCGTAGACAGAATTTTGCTTTTGGCTTCATTTTCATCGGGCAACGCGCTGAACATACGCAACAATGAAGGTGTATAGTTCCCCATCTCCCATTGCCCGGCCACATGGTCGCGCACGGTCTCGGCCACTTGTATGATATTACGGGCCTTGCTGGACTCGGCTTCCACCACCGCTGTCCGCTGTTGGGCTGCATAGGCCCACAATATGCCTCCACTTACCAGAAGGATCAGCCCCAGCACCACCAGAACCAGACGCATGCCCACAGAATTCCAGTTCATACCTTTTCACCCCCGTCACAATCGAACTTTATGATCAAAAACTATAGTTCAAATCCATTTTTCTGCTACGACTGCGCTACAATCTTCGTTGTCCGATCACCCACCGAGTTACAAGGAGGCTTCTCATGAGCACACTGGATCAACTCCGTCACGGTCTGCAAACCGCGGTCGAATCCCTGGCCGAAGGTTGGCGCTCGTTGCGAGAACACGCATCCCAGGCTCTGACCCGTTTCACCCACCAACAAAAGGACGAAAGTCCGGCCGAACAACTCATGGCCAGCGCCTCCCGCTGGGGCCTTCTGGCAGCGGAAATCAAGGAGGAACCCGACAGAATCGTGGTCCGGCTGGAAGCACCGGGCATGGAGCCCGATCAATTCGACATCGAGATTGTCAACGATATTCTGGTGATACGTGGGGAGAAAGTGGCCGAGCACGAAGAAAAGACTGGACGTTATTATCTGCTGGAACGTGCCTACGGTGCCTTCGAACGCGCGGTACCACTACCCGCTCCGGTCGACGAGACCCATGCCCAGGCCGCCTATCGTCGGGGAGTCTTGACCATCACACTGCCCAAGAGCGGTGCCCACTTGAGCCGTAGAATACCCATCAAGGCCTAAGAGAATAAAGGTAAGAAATAAAGGGGAAATAAAAATAAAGGGGTCAGTACCCTTTTAGTCGTTCATCCGCTTAGGAGGCCTGCCACGCCGGGCCTGTCCTACACGCACACCCAGCAGTCGTTCTATCTCG
>CAYUPV010000099.1:0-10051 GCA_964445885.1 uncultured Methylococcales bacterium | reverse complement strand
TACAAGACTGTTATCACGACAGGTTGTCATTTGATCAGAGCGGCTCAGAAGCATGGGAGAAAGAGAATTGTACTTGGCGTGTAACACGTGGTGGCTCCTGGAATAAAGATTCTAGGTTCCTTTGATCGGCGTTTCGTGGGCGGTATATTCCCCATAGGAGGTATAGCGATCTCGGATTCCGTCTTGCCAGGGACCTGTGAGCTTCTGTCTCTGTTCTTTTACCTTTTGAGGTTCCAGAGGGGAGCCCTTCCGGGGCAGGTTGACCATCCCTGTCATGTGGCTCCATTATCCCGTCAGGCGAACATTTGTCACGAAGGGCATCACAGACATGCACTTCAATTCAGGTCCGGTACAGCTCGGCCGGCAGGATAACTGTCAGAGGGGACTCTAGGGGATAAGCGATGGTGGTCCGATGCGAAGAAGGGGGTTCCATGGGCTTGCGTCCCGGAATGAACCATGGGGGAATGCGATGAAATATCGGGCTTATTGGCTGGTAGCGCTGGCAGTCTTTGGTCAGGCATTTGCTGCGGATCCTTGTGAAAAACTCACACCCGTCAAAAATCCCACTGGATACCGGGAGCGTGAACCCGGTGTCCGATGTGAGGGATTCTATGTCGCAAAAGTGTCCCGGTCGCGGCAACTCACTCTCGTCGGCCTCACCCGGGGGCGCCTGGAGTTCGGTGAACGTGATTCGTTGACCATCGAGTCCCCCCTGCCAAATCTGAAGGTTCGGGTACGCGGGGTAGGCATTCCTGCCAAGACCTACTATCGGCTGGATGGCGTCATTCCGCCGGGGAAGAATTTTGTCTGGCCCCTGAGCGAGATAGTGAAAAGAAAGCATCTTCGCGCCGATGACATCGGTCTTATCGGCTTCCATGGCTCTCGGGGAGGGGATGAGACAATCTATGTTCCGCTCGATGTGGGAGGTGGTCGGCAAACCATACTGCGGATCATCGGAGCGGAACGTTTTGCCAGTGTTTCATGGAGAATGGCCTTCTGGCAGGGAAACTATTGCGCGGCCATGCCTGAAAAATGGCGGAAGCTGGATCCGCCCCGTTTCAAGGACGAACCGGTTGAGATTCCGTTGGGCCAGGACATTTCCCGAAATCTCTGTGTTGAAGTTGCCGCGCAGCCGATGGAAGGGGATGATTGGCGGATGGCCTCGTGGAAGATCCAGGTGAGGCCCTGATCCGTGGCCAGAAAGAGTAACGTCAGGCAAACGCTGGAACGGGTCGCCCGCAAGCGGGTGGAAAAGGCCATCGTCGCCCTGTTGGCCGATGATGATGCGGTCTCCGCGCAGCGCCACCTGGCGTGGGCTGAGACCGCCCAAAGAGCTGTTCGTGCGTCGGCTGGGCCGGGACCGCATTTGGCCTATGTGGCTTTCTTTATTCTGCTGCTTGCTTCGACCCTGGTCCTGCTTGCCTGGAGCCTGAGCCCTCACGCCAATCTGCTGCGGTTCTCGGTTCAGGTGGACGGCCTGCAGCTAGTCACTGCAGAACCCTGGATCGTAACAGAGGACATGCCCCTTTCGAGGGTGGAAGCTCGGGGTTTGGGCCGGTTCAGAATGTCCAGTCTGGGTGGTTTGCCGGTCAAGAAGTTGCGAATGGACGATATGGATGGGAGGCTGCAGCGGCTTGAGCTGTCCCGGGATGCAAGTGTCGATCTGGAATTCAGTGGCGGTGGATTGGGCGCTTATGTTCGGGCTGGCACGCTCTCCGGAAAGATCAGCATTGCCCGGGGAAAGCTGGTGGCTGTCGACGTTGTGGGAAAAAGGGTTTCCAGGGATCTGAACCTTCCTCCCGGCATGCCGCCGGAGTTGATCGGGTTTTCCGCGAATCGATCCAGTCAGGATGCGACACCGATAGGGTTTGAACTGGCTTCGAAACACCTGCATATTTCGGCGGTGACGGTAGACGACATACTGTTTACCCGAGAGGATCCTCCCCGTTCGGGACGCTGGGTGCCGACGGTGGTTAAAGGTGAAGGCAAGTTTCTCGACGTTGACCGGACCATCGCCCTGAAGTCCGGCGACTGGCTCAAGCTGGAGGGCATCAGCGGGCTTCGGGTCACCCTCACGCCTGTGGACAAGGGCGCCAGGATCGAGTTCGAGGGGGATGTGCGTCGTGTTCTGTACGGTCCCACAGAAAGCACCATGAAGGACATCACCCCGAGCTGGCTCGAATACCTCGCCCACAGCAAAAGAGTGGAGTTGCTTTGGGGGGCGTTGACCTTTCTTTGGGTGATGCTCTGGCGCATGCGGGGGATGGTCTGACAGGAAGCAGGAGATTGGTTTGAGGGCGTACGCGGCCCGGACGGCTGCGTTCGAGCCTCCAGGGGCGAGCCGGATCGAAAGGCCAGTGGACATTCGCAGCCGCGTGAGCGCCCGGGCAGGGCTTTCTTGCGTTGCAGGAAAGCAAAGCAAGAAAGGTTTCACGGCGTTCAGACAACCAATCTCCTGCTCCCTGCCCACCATTTATCTTTCACGGTAACGCTCATGAAGCCCCTGGCATCACCCCGGCAGATGAAACAAAGCATGGGCCGGGGGGCAATCGGTACTGGATGATCGATGCGCAAGTGAGAGTGAGGGTGGAGGAAAGACCACGGGCAAGACCGACCGTGAAGGGATGCAGTGGGAAAAGATCCGTTGGCGGGCGGAGATGATTCTAAGAATCAACCCTCCTTATGGACCCGGGACTTGCAGGGGTGTAACTGTCCTGTCCCCGATGCTGGTCTGTTACCGGAACTCCAGGTCAAACCCGCAGGCGTCGTCCCCGAGCCCGCCGATGCAGGTGATTTCATGGGCGCGGACCGGGTTGCCGGTAATGCCCTGGAGGACGCCGGCAATCAATCCACCCTCGAAGTGGCACAGGGGGTGGCCGACCGGATCCAGTCCGCTGCAGGTCACGCATTCATAAACGTCGACGTGAATTTTGGATTCGGTGGCGACCGGCACTTCGATGATGCCTATTTTGAGATCGCTGCAAAGTTGAAGAAAATCTTCGACACGCTTGAGTCCCAGTGACGTGCCAAGTTTCTTACCCGCCAGATAAGCGGTGCCCGCCGCCCCACGACCCATGATGTCTTCCAGCGCCACCAGGCGCAATAGGCGGTATAATGCGACACCGGCGTCATTACCGAGGGTTGGGCGGGCAATTTTCAATGCGTTCTCGACATCGATGTTCCGGTCCAGCTGTTGAATGCGTTCTTCGATAATCATTGCTTGATCTCCGATGTAAAAAGGTACCGGTCGAAAGTCCTGAGACGACCGGCTCGGACTGCCGAGTTAGAAAATCCTTGCCAGTTTCTCCGCCGCTCGTTTCATCTCCAGAAACACCAGCCCAAGTTTGGCGTTGTGTGACACCAGCATGACCAATGAACGCTCCGGATCGATTGCATTGACGATCACAAAGCCCTCGGGAGAGCGAACATAGACCTGTTCCATTTCCGATAGCATCAGTTCGCTGGCTATTCGTTCTCCGACGCCGAACATCGAAGCTGTCATGCCGCCAACGAGGTCTTCATCGATCTTGCGCGGTAATGAGGAAGCGACAAGCAATCCGTCCACTCGTACGACAGCCGCCCCGATGACATCTGGCGCGCTGGTTTTCAAGTTATTTAAGATTTCGTTGACTTGGTTGGACATCGGAACTTGTGACAGCAGGCTTTATATATTTGAAGTGTAGATGGGCATCGGGAAAGCGCAAGAACGCCAGGGCTGGGAATTCGCACAAGGGGGCAGCTGAGTCAGCGATGGGTGGGGCATTCCAAGCCCCGCTACCATGAATCACTTGAAAAGCGTTATGGTTTTTTTGCCGGCATCCCGCCTGAAGAGGGGGTGTGCAAATATTGTTCAATTCATCTGGCTGATGGAACTTTTGGATTCCCTTCGAGTCCCAATCACAAGTGTCGGGAACGACGCCCAACTACTCATTTCCTCCCTTATGAGTAGCGAACGGCCCCGGTTCCCCCAAGCTGGGGCGTTACTGGCCCCGAAGCCCTTCCCCCTTGGCTTCGGGGTTTTTTTTATCCGTATTGTCTTCAACCCGCAACCATCGATCAAGTACCGCGTGGGTCTCCTCGATACCCATTCTTTTGGGGGCGGAGAACAATTGCACGCTGGGTGTGGGAGTGAACTCCCGGAGTGCCTGTTCGATTTTGAGCAGGCTGCTCTTGGCGGCGCCGTATTTGAGCTTGTCGGCTTTGGTCAGGAGAATATGCAGGTCGAGGTCATAATAGCCGCACCAATCGATCATCCGGCGATCGAATTCAGTCAAGGGATGGCGGATATCCATGATCAGGAAAACCCCGTTGAGGCATTGCCTTTGCTGCAGGTAGCTTTCCAATGCCTGGCGCCAACGGGCCTGAACCTGTCCCGAGACTTTGGCATAACCGTAGCCCGGTAGGTCGACCAAGCGGCGCTGCTCGTCTATCTGGAAAAACACCAGCTGTTGGGTGCGCCCCGGTGTCTTGCTGGTTCTGGCCAGGGTTTTCTGGTTGGTGATGATGTTGAGGGCGCTGGATTTGCCGGCGTTGGAACGGCCGGCAAAAGCGACCTCATAACCCTCGTCAGGCACGTCAGCGGCGAAATCGAGGGTGCTCAGCAGAAAATCGGTACGATGATAGAGTGGATTCAAGGGCATTGGCGGTACTGGGATGGCAAAATAGGTACAATAGTTCCCACAATAAACAGGAGGTCTGGGAAACGATGAAAACCATACTAACATTGATTGGGTTGTTGGGGATGACCGGTTGGACAGGGGCAGTGACTGCACAGCCCGATACATCTGCAAAACAGAAAGCTGCCGTGTGTGCGGGTTGTCATGGTGAGGCAGGCAAGGGGGCCAATCCCCTGTTCCCGAAACTGGCAGGTCAGAATGCCAACTATCTGAGCAAACAATTGCGTTTTTTCAAGGATCAGACCCGGGACGTCCCAGCCATGAATGCAATTGCGGGAACCCTGAGTGATGAAGACATTGCGATTTTGAGCGAATATTTTTCCCAGCAGCGCCCGGAGCCCGAAGCCGGTGACGGGGCGCCCGGGGGGAAGGAGATCTACCGCGCCGGCATCACCGACAAAAAGGTGCCTGCCTGCATGGCTTGTCATGGTCCCGATGCCGAAGGTAATGCGCTGGCTGGTTTTCCGCTGTTGCAGGGGCAGTATGCTGCCTATACGATCAAGGCACTGAGTGATTATGCCGCCGGGTCGCGTGGTGAAGCCAAGGCCCCGATGCGCGACATAGCAGCACGGATGAATGAGGAAGAGATGAAATCTGTGGCAGCTTATATTGCAACTTTGAAATGATGAAGCTTGGAGGAAGCATGAGAATGACCATACGCTACATTCTGACTGGACTCCTGTTGGCCTTTTGGTGCCTGAGTGCCGGAGCTCAGGAATACATTGAATTGAACCCGCCCCGTCCGACGGACGATCCGACCAAAGTGGAGGTGATCGAATTTTTCTGGTACGGCTGTCCCCACTGTTATCGGTTTGATCCTTACCTGGCGGCCTGGCTGAAGGAGAAACCGGCCAACGTCGTGTTCAAGCGTCAGCCGGTCATCTTCGGCCGCGGGTGGGAGCCACAGGCGCGTGCTTATTTCACCGCCGAGGTGCTGGGGGTGGTGGACAAGATTCATCAGGATTTCTTCGACGCCATGCACAAGGACAAGAAGCGTATGGTCACCGAGGAAGAGTTGGCGGAATTCTTCGCTGTCCATGGAGTCGATAAGGAAACCTTCAAAAATGCGTTTTACTCTTTCAGTGTCGACATGAAAGTCCGCCAGGCGGAAGGCATCGCGCCGGAATACGGGATAAACGGTGTGCCATCGATTGTGGTCAACGGCAAGTACCTGATCACCGGCCGTACTGCCAAGGGATTCGAGAATATGATCAAGGTCATGCAGGAACGGGTAAAGCATGAGCTGGGAAGTTAAATTCGAAGTATGATCGCTACCAAGGAGCAGCGGAAAAAAAGGACTCTGCGGCTGGCCAGTTTCAACATCCAGACCGGGATTCACACCCGTCGTTATGAAGACTATCTGTTCAAGAGCTGGCAGCACCTTTGGCCCAGTGACAAACGTATTGCCAATCTTGAGAAGATAGCATTCTTCCTCAGCGAGTTCGATATCGTTGGTTTACAGGAGGTGGACGGGGGCGGGGCGCGCAGCCGCTATGTGGTCCAGACCGAATATCTTGCCCAGCAGGCCGGTTTTCCATACTGGTTCAATCAGGTCAATCGTCGTATTGGCCGGGTGGCATTGCACAGCAACGGCCTGCTCAGCCGCTTCCAGCCCAGTAATGTGACCAGTTTCGCGTTACCCGGCCTGCCTGGAAGAGGGGCAGTCCTGGTTCGTTTTGGCGTAGGCGAGGTGGCCCTGACAGTCGTCATACTTCATCTGGCTTTGGGGGCACAGGCGCGGTTGAGGCAACTGGATTTCATCGCCGAACGCATCCATGGTCTTTCCCATGTTATCGTCATGGGAGACTTGAATTGCAGTCCAAAGTCGAAAGAACTGCAGCGATTCCTGTTTCGTACCGGGCTGAAGGATCCCCAGCCCCAACTGTGGACCTTTCCCAGTTGGCGGCCGAAACGCAAACTCGACCACATCCTGGTCAGCCCCGATATCGAGGTCTCCCGGATCGAGGTGTTTGATTTCGTCTGCTCCGACCACCTCCCCATCGGGGCCGAGGTGAACCTTCCAGCCGGTCTGTTAACTTTGACAGCCTGATGATGACAGCCTCACGAAAAGAACTCAATCAGTGGAGAAGCAAGGCTCTGGAACTGGCCAGCGAGCTGGACGAGCAACAGGCCCGATGGGAGCGTAATGAAAAACGCCTGGTACGCGCCCTGATCCGTTTGGCCCTGTCCTGTGAAGGGCATGATCCCACCCTCGATCCCCACCTCTCCCAATTGCGGGAAATCTTGCGCAAAGGCATTCTCACTCCCTCCCGCCTGGAAAAAGTGGATGCTCTGTCAGATAACCTCTTGCGGGCTGGCGGCGGTGAAGCGCTGGTCAAGCCTGAATGGCAGAGAGTGCTGTTGGATTTTCTGATGGATTGCGCCCCGGGAAATGCCGAACGCAGCCGTCTTGAACATCTCGCCAGCAGCAATCTGGCCGATCCTCAGGCGCTTAAACAGGTTTTGGAGGAGGCCTTGGGCGGTAAAGATGAGGAGGGAGGCGTTTGGGGAAGATTACAGCATTGGTTGGGTCGTAGCGCCGCCCAGGCTGCAAAGGACGATATCAATCTCAGACATCATTTGTTGCAATTGGTCTCTGAGATCGAGATTCCCCCCCTTCTGGCTGAGCAGGCGGAAAGCCTGACTCAACTGTTACAGCAGAACTGCGAGATTGATGAAGCACTCGAAAAGACTTCAAACTTGCTGGCGGCACTCAACAAGCAACTGCATCAGGAAAGGGTGGAGATCGAGAGTTTCCTTGCCCAACTGACCCACAAACTCCATGCTCTGGAGTCACAGACCCGGGATGTCGGGCAATTTTTTCAGGCAACCGATCCTGGCTGGAATCAGAAACTATCGGCTCAGGTCGACTCTCTGCGGTTACAAACCTTGAGGGAGAAGGATCTGAAAACTCTTAAGCAGACGGTGACCGAACGACTGGATATCATCACTATCCAGCTGAAAACATTCCGGGACGCTGAGGAAAACAGGATTCTGGGGGCGGAACACAAAATTGCCGCCCTGAGTACACGGATGAAAGAGCTGGAACAGGAATCAGCAGACCTGCATCAGCGCTTGCGGGTAGCCAACCAGCGGGCATTGTTCGATACGGTGACCGGCTTGCCGAACCGACAGGCGGTGGATGAGCATCTGCATCAGGAGGCCGCCCGCTGGAAGCGTTTCGGCAGTCCTTTTACCCTTTTGCTGTGGGATATCGATCACTTCAAGAAAATCAACGACCGCTTCGGTCATCGCGCAGGGGACAAGGCGCTTCGTATCGTGGGTCAGACGCTGTGCAAAGGGATTAGAAAAGTAGACTTCGTCGGCCGGTATGGTGGCGAGGAGTTCCTCATGTTGCTCCCGGGTACGGATCTGGAAGGTGCCTTCCAGGTGGCGGAGAAGTTACGTGAGGCGGTCAAGAGTTGTGGCTTTAACAGCCGTGGCAAACCGATCCCTATCACCATATCCTGCGGTATCAGCTGTGTTCATGAAAGGGATACCCCCCGAACTTTGTTCGAAAGAGCTGATCAGGCACTTTATCAAGCCAAGCAGGGTGGACGCGACCAGTGTGTACGTGCTTAGCCTGTATCCCGGCGCGGTTGCAGCCCCAGTAACCTGCCCAGCCAGGCCAGGACTGTTTTGATTCCCCGCCAGAGTTTCGGCAGCAGCCAAATCATCAGGATGACGAATGCTGCCAAAAGTCCCAGAAACAACCATGGGTAATGCAAGGCCGCCCATAGTCCGCCAATCACGGTAAGGTCCTCGCTGACGGAGGCAGCCCAATTACTGAACGGTTCCGGTGAGGTATTGATCAGTACCCGGCTACCGGCCTTGGTGGCATGGGTGGCACCTGCCAGGGTACCACCGACGATCGCTGCTGCCAGTTCCGCTGCGGGGGCGACATCGCCGATGGCTCCGGCCGCGAGGATCGCCCCTGCGGGAACGCGGATGAAGGTATGAATGGCGTCCCAGCCGGTATCGACGCCGGGCGTCTTGTCGGCGACGAATTCAACCATATACATCAGTCCTGCGGCTCCGATAACCATGGGATCGGCCAGGACCTGCAGGTCTGGCGGTAATTGGATATTGCCGGTCTGGGCCAGGATCCCCAGCATCAACAGGGTGGCATAAAGATTGATCCCACTGGCCCAGGCGGCGCCCATCGACAAGGCCAGGGTCTGACTGATCTGTTCTAGAGTTTCCATGCTTTGTGTCCCCGGTCAGTAAGGGAGAATATCTGCCAGCTTACCATGATTGTCTGAACCTCGGCTAAATGCCTATTGAATCGGCATTGCGGATTTGTCCAGGGTTTGCAGCATGAGCCTGGTCATTGAAGGTGGGAGAGGTATCAATCCTTGCTGTTTGAGCAGGGCCTGTCCTCTGTCTGAGAGGCTGAAGCGGGCAAAGATGATTGCGGCTGGTTTGTCTCTGCGAAAGTGAATGTACAGGTAATGGGTCAGAGGGTATCGTCCTTTGATCAGGTTGGCAGGTGTGGGAGCCACCGGCCTGCTTCCAGAGTCAGGTTGCAGGAGCAGCAGCCGTGGACCTTTGGCCGAGGCCAGGCTTGCGCTTGCATAACCATAGGCACCCGGATGTCGGGTGACGGCCTCGATGACTTTGCGGTCGCCGGCGAGGGGGGTGACCATCGGTCTCAGGGGAGCGCCACAAAGTGCCAGCAGAGAAAAAGGATAATAACCACCAATGGCCGGAGTCAGACCATAGAGGGTGGTTGGGTTGGGTGTCATCTGAGGAGGCGACCGATGGCATGAACGTGTCGCGGAAAAAAGGGCATGGACTTGCGGCAGGGAGAGTGCGTGAATGGGAGAATCCCGGTGGACGTAGATGCCGATGGCGTCCAAGCCGACTGGAACGGAGACAGGGTGATCGCCATGGATTTGCTGGTATCGATGACGTTCTTCTGTGTTCAGGGGCCTGGCAGTGGCGATCAGATCGGCCCGGTCATGGATCAGGGCCTGTATTGCTGTCAGCGTGTTAGTACGGTGGTGGGCGATCCCCAAAGGTAGTTGGTCCTTCCAGGTGGCGACGGTGTTTGCCAACAGTTGGTCACTATAGATGTGGAGGTCCAGACCATCGGCCGCTTGAGACGGGTCAAACCAGATCAACAACCATAGCAGCAGATAGAAACTGATTTTAGCGTGAAAGTTACATG
The DNA here is from genome assembly GCA_964445885.1 of uncultured Methylococcales bacterium. GTDB lineage: Bacteria > Pseudomonadota > Gammaproteobacteria > Methylococcales > Methylothermaceae > Methylohalobius. The sequence continues at coordinate 205 of CAYUPV010000099.1, read as the reverse complement.
GTGGGCAGGGAGCAGGGGAGTGTTTTTCGGGACGCCGTGAATCCTTTCTTGCTTTGCTTTCCTGCAACGCAAGAAAGCCCTGCCCGGGCATCCTTGCCCGGGCGCTCACGCGGCTGCGAAAGTCCACAGGACTTTCGGTCCTGTTCGCCTCTGGAGGCTCGGACGCGGCCGTCCAGGCCGCGTACGCCCTCAAACCACTCCCCTG
>CAYUPV010000098.1:0-10107 GCA_964445885.1 uncultured Methylococcales bacterium | reverse complement strand
AGGCGCTTGACCTGATCGCGCAAACGCTCCATAGCCGCACTTTTGCCCCCCGGTTCGATGCATGCAGGTTCGGCCGCCCCTTGGGCGATACGCTGAGAACTGGAGGATTCCAGCGCTCTTTCCACCGTGGACAGCAGTTTGCCCATGGAGAGCGGCTTCTCCAGATAGTCGAAAGCCCCCAGCCGGGTGGCTTCTACCGCTGTTTCCACCGTGCCGTGCCCGGACATCATTACCACCGGACAGGTCATGCCGCTTTCGTTCCATTCCTTGAGCAGGCTGACCCCATCCACGTCTGGCATCCAAATATCCAAAAGCACGAGATCCGGGTGCTCCTGTTGCCAATGCTGGCGGGCCTCACCGCCGTTGAGGGCGGTCAATACGTTGAATCCCTCGTCCTCCAGAATGTCCTGCACCAACTGGCAGATATCCGGTTCGTCATCAACGACTAATATCGTTGTCTTGTCACTCATATCTCTGCTCAATAATTCCGTTGACCCTTCAGCCGCTTATTTCCTGGAAAAAAAGCGGGTGACACTAGTAGCGCTACGCCAACTTACTTCGCTTTCAGTTCGGCCCCACCATGCGCTGACTCTTTGAATTTTTCAAGGGACCCCTCCGCCTCCACCGGCAAGCGGATAACAAAACGGGCACCATTTTTGAATTGACGATCCAGACGGATCGTCCCTCCATGTTCCTCAATGATCTTCCTGACAATAGCAAGGCCCAAACCCGTGCCCCTGGATTTCGTCGTCACGTACGGATCGAAAATCTGTTCCGCCTGCTGCGGCGCCACCCCGGGACCATCGTCCTCCACCACCCATTCCAGATCTGCCCTCCCCATTGGTGCAATCAACCGCACTGAGATTTTCAGGTGAATGGGCGGCGTGCCGGCTTCAAGCGCATTCTTGATCAAGTTATGCAGGACTTGGCGAAGGCGCAAGGGATCGGCCGACAGGTGGGGAAGATCGGGATCCAGATCCAACTGAAATTCTACCCCCGAATCGGGTGGATAAAGGGCCAGCACTTCCTCTATCAGTATACCCATATCGACCGGCTGGGGTTGGAGCTTCGGCAGTCTGGCATATTCTGAAAAGGCATTCACCATTGTCTTGAGTGCCTCAACCTGTTGGACGATCGTATGAGTGGAACGTTCAAGGACCGCCTCACCTTCGGGACTCACCTGGGGCTTGAGTTTGCGCTCGAGTCGTTCTGCGGCAAGTTGGATCGGTGTCAGGGGGTTTTTGATTTCGTGCGCCAGGCGCCGTGCCATTTCACTCCAGGCAGCATATTTCTGAGCCTGTACCAAGGCCGTGATATCGTCGAATACCAGCACCGCGCCAGAACGACGCCCATCGGCTCCCAACAGGGGACTGCCCCGGCACAACAGCACTTTCTGACCCTGCTGATCAATGATTATCACTTCTTCCTGCCACACGCCTTCAGTTTCGAGCAATCTGCCACGAATCAAATGGGTGAGTTCTGACAGAGCAGGATTCGCCTCTGCCAGGGAACGCAGGGGTTTACCGCAAATGGTGGAGAAATCGACGCCCAATATGGCCTCCGCTGCCTGGTTGGCAGTCCTGAGGCGGGTCTGATCGCTCAGGGTCAGTACCCCTGAGGATAGATGACCCAGCACCGTTTCCAAATAGGTCCGCTGATCCTCCACCTGGCGGCGTGAACGCTCGGCTTCATCACGTGCTCTGGCCAAATGGGTGGTCATCGTATTGAACGAACTGACCAGAAAACCCATGTCATCTTTTTGCAGAATCGGCAGGCGTCTGTCCAGATTCCCCTGCGCCACCGCACGGGTCCCCTGGACCAGCATTTTGACCGGGGCCACGATGCGCCGGATACTCAGAAATGCCGCCCAGATAGAGGCCAGCATACTGAGCAGGAGTGTCAATGCGAGAGTGAGGGAAAAACTGAATTTCAACGAGCGTCGCAAATAGGCCATTTGCTGGTAGTGGGCATAGGCGTTCTCCACCGTCTGGGCCAACTCATTGATCCGTTGGGGCAACGGATACAGCGCCTGAAGAAACAAGAGACGTTCCATCTGTAACGGCAGCAACACCCTGACCTGTAACAGCGCGTTCTCTTTCTCCTCCACCACGGGCCCCGGTGAAGGATCCAGTCCGACATATCCTCCATCCTTGGCCAGAGTGAGCAGGGAAAGATCCGGCAGGCTCGGCAGAATCAGATCCACCCCGGCACTACTGGTGGCGATGATCCGCCCTTGCCGAGTCAGCAAAGTCAGTTCGGATGCGCCACTGCGTTCACGCAAACGGTTCAACTCGATGACCCGCACCTGCTCCGGAACGTCCTCGAGTTCTTCAGCCAATTGCCGGGAACGTATCAGTAACCCTCTCATACGCTGGTCCAAAGCGGCTTTGCCCAGTTCCAGGGAACTTGCCATGGCCTGGTCGATTTCCACATCGAACCAACTGTCGATACTGCGGTGAAGAAACTGAAAAGAGTAATAGAAAACAATCGATGCGGGCGTCAGCGCCAGTATCACGAACAATAACACCATCTTCAAAGCCAGGCGGGAACCGGCAGCACGCTTGCGAAACTGCCGTACCAGCCACCAGATATTCCCCCCCACCAAACCGAGCAGCAGCACACTGCCCAGCGCATTGATCAAGAGCAACCAGGTATACCATTGGTTGAGTTCCGATGCCTTCTGGGTAGCTGAACTCATCAGATGTAAGGGCACCAGAATGATCCCGAAAAGAACGATGACCAAGATACTCAGCGGGATTCTCATTTTGAAATCTGCCATCGATAGGGATGGGAATACAAATGCCATTGGGGAGAGAAATAAGCAACGGGTCGCAACGCCCAGGGCAGTCTCTCTATATTGAGCCGCACCTTCAACTGACCGTAGGAAAATCGGGGAGGATTCCAGCCATCCTGGATCGGAAAGGCGATTTCACTCAGATCTCCGAGTGCCACCAGGGCCGATTCCAGGCGCGGAAAACTGCGTTGGAAACGATTGGTCTCATCCACCACGCGGTAAACCTGAGACAAAGGATAATACTGAATGCGGAAATCGAGATCCCGGCGCCACAATGTTTCGTCCCAAAGCCCTCGGCGAGGCTGACGAATGCTGGTGGCTACCGTCAAGGTCAGAGGAACCCCATGTTGCAGAGCTTCCACCAAGGTATCACTGAAACGGTAGTCTATGCTGGCTATCAAAGCGATGGCATCCTTTTGAAAGGACAAGGAAGCATGCTGTACCCTGAAACCATAATTCTCCGCTATCACCACCAGGGGCCACAGCCACCCCAGTACCCAGACCAGGGCTCTCAAGTGCCGCATTTTTCCATCTTGGCGTAATAAAATCCATCCATCTTACCCGGCAGGATCTGTCTGCCGATCCTCGTTGGCGTCCCCCACGAGGCATAGATGGGGGCGGGCCGGGCATCGGGATGGGCATTGACAAAGGTTAGGATCTGCAATTCGTTTTCCTCTGGCAGCACGGAACAGGTGGCATAGACCAGTACCCCACCCTCGGCCAAAAGAGGCCAGACTGTCTCCAGAATCTCGTACTGCATCTGAGCCAACGCGTGGATGTCCTGATTGCGGCGCAACAATTTGATATCAGGATGACGACGAATGACGCCAGTGGCGGAACAGGGCGCATCCACAAGGATGCGATCGAATCGACGTCCGTCCCACCAATCCTCTCTGCATCGGGCATCGGCACACATCAATCGTACTGGACAGCTGCCGATCCTGGCAAGGTTCTCCTCCGCGCTGGCCAGGCGGTCCTGTGAGCTATCCAGGGCCACCAGTTCGTCCAGGCGAGGGCAGGTTTCCAGAATATGCATCGTCTTGCCACCCGGCGCCGCACAGACATCCAACACTCGCATGCCCTGTTGAACATCCAGCAGCGGGGCAGCCAGCTGCGCCGCCCCATCCTGAACCGACACCCTCCCCTGCATAAATCCGGGGAGGTCTTTCACCGCCACGGGAGTGTCCAAAACAATGGCTGAGGGCACCTCTTCCAGAGGATGGGCTGATAAGCCGGAAGATGCCAGGTGATTGAGCATGTTGTCCCGGCCACACCGGTTCAGATTCACCCGCAGAGTCATTGGAGCCTGTCTGTTGTTTTCCCTGAATATGGCCTCAGCCTGCTGCGGCCAGGCACGTTCGATCCTGCGTCTAAGCCAGGCAGGGTGACTGACCGAAGCCTCGAAATCCCGATCTGCAGCGAGCTCGAGCGATTCCCTGCGGCGCAGGAAATTTCGCAGCAGCGCATTCAAAAGGGGTTTGGCCCAACGCTTGTGGCCAGCCGCTGCCACGGTCTCGGTCACTGCGGCATGGGGTTTGACCGCCATATAGCTCAGCTGGGTCAACCCCAGCAGGGCCAAGGCATGGATCTCGGTATCCTTGATGGGTTTTTGCAACAGTTGTGAAAGAATGAAATCGAGACGATGAAACTGACGCAACCCCAAGAAACACAGGGCCTGAAGGAACGCCCGGTCCAGCTCAGACACCTGAACCAATGCGGCTGGAAGCACCTCATTCAGGGACCGGCCTTGCATGACCCGGACAAGCACCCCTGCGGCCACGAGACGAACGCGCTTCATAGATGGATCACTGCAACTGCATCCCATGACAAGGGTGCGCATTGAGGAATGCCTGGGCATTCAGGCGGCGTCCGCCCGGCAACTGAACTTCCAACAAACGCAAACGCCCCTCGCCGGCAGCCACTTCCAGTCGCTTCTTTGCCTGAACAATAGTGCCAGGACTATCCCCAGGAAGCAGATCCACCACCTCGGCGCGCCAGATTTTGAGCATTTGGTCACCGAATTGGGTGTACGCCACTGGCCACGGATTGAATGCCCGCACCACCCGCTCGAGTACATCTGCAGTCTGACTCCAGTCGATGCGGGCCTCTTCTTTGCTGATTTTGGCGGCATAGGTCGCTGCGTCTTCATCCTGTGGTTCGGCGACGAGTTTTCCGGTTGCCATCTTGGGGAGCACTTCGGAGAGTGCCTCCGCCCCTAACAGGGCCAGGCGGTCATGAAGCTCTCCCGCGGTCTCATCAGGATGGATAGGCGTCGCTTTCTTCAGCAACATGGGACCTGCGTCCAGCTTCTCAACCACTTCCATGATGGTGATCCCAGTCTCCCGGTCACCCGCGAGTATGGCTCGCTGAATCGGCGCAGCACCGCGCCAACGGGGCAACAACGAGGCATGGACATTGATGACGCCAAGACTGGGAAGGGAGAGTATCCCAGCCGGCAGAATCAACCCGTAGGCAGCCACCACCAGAAGATCCGGTTTCAGCTGAGCCAATGTTTGTATCGCCTCTTCGCTGCGCAGAGTCTTAGGCTGAATCACCGGAATCCGATGTTTCAGAGCCAGCTGCTTGATCGGGCTGGCTGACAACTTGCGCCCCCGCCCAGCTGGGCGATCGGGTTGAGTGTAGACAGCCACTAAGGGTTGATTGCAGCCCAACAGGACTTCCAGACTGGGCACGGCGAATCGGGGCGTACCCGCAAAAACAATCCGCATCAGATCACAGCAGCAGCGGGCACTTTTTCTTTGGCGTGGCGCTTTGACTTGATCAGCTTCTTGCGGATTCTCTGGCGTTTGAGTGGAGAAAGGTAGTCGACAAACAACTTGCCATCGAGATGGTCGATCTCATGTTGGATGCAAACGGCCAACAGGCCATCGGTTTCCAATTCGAAAGGATTGCCCTCTCGATCCAGGGCGCGTACCTTTACCTGCTCGGCCCGGCGAACTTTCTCGAAAATCCCCGGAACCGAGAGACAGCCTTCTTCGCGTTCCTCGATACCATCCCGGGAAAGGATCTCTGGATTGATCAGGCAAAGGGGTTGATCTTTGTCTTCGGAAACATCGATCACTATCACCCGCTCGTGAACATTCACCTGCGTGGCTGCCAGACCCACCCCCGGCGCCTCATACATGGTTTCGAACATATCGTCTACCAGGCGACGAATCGAATCATCCACGTTTACTACAGCTTTGGCCCGCTTTCGCAGCCTTTCATCAGGGAATTCCAGAATTTCCAACAAGGCCATCTTCGCCTCCTAGGCAGCTCTTAATAAAGACTTGAACAAATCACCAAACTGGCAAATTTCCGCTGCGCAAGCAACAACACGGTTGCCGGCTTACAAACATTTTTCCCAATCACCATTGTGAATGGGAAATGGTGGAGGAAACCTAACACCATTGAGTACCTATAATTTCCCAGGCACCCTTAATGCTGGCATTTTAGCTGAATTGCACTAGACTTTGAACGACAGCAACAGGTGAGCCATAGAGCAGACCGCCCCGTAACAATCAACATGAGTTCGAGAACTAAAGACCCTTAGTTCCAGACAAAGTTTCCTTGCATACCCTACCACTGCTGGAGGAACCGCCGTCATGCACCGTTTCCGTTCCCTGCTGATTCTTCTGATCCTTTGTTGCAGCAGCGTGATATCCCTGGCCAAAAACGTATCGCTGGCCCCTAATCATCCCCAGCGCTACACGGTCGTCAAGGGCGACACCCTCTGGGACATCGCTGCACGTTTCCTGAACAACCCTTGGGAATGGCCAAAGATATGGAAGGCCAATCCCCAAATCCATGACCCCCATTGGATTTATCCAGGTGACGTCATTGTTCTGGAGTACGTCAACGGCCAACCCCAGCTAACCCTTCAACGTGGACGAGGCCCTTCAGGCACGGAAAGGTTGCAGCCAAAGATCCGTTCCACTCCCATTGAAGAGGCTATTCCCACCATCCCCTATGAGGTGGTACGGCAATTCCTTACCTCCCCCAAGGTTGTCACCAAAGAGGAAATCCAGAGCGCCCCTTATATTCTCAGCCTTGCCAATAATCGTCTGATCGGAGGCAGCGGTGACACGATTTATGTACGCGGCCTGGGCACCCAGGCAAGCGGACAGAACCTCCGTGGCTTTACCGTCTTCCGCCAGGATGACCCTCTGATCGACCCGGAAACCAAAGAGAAGCTTGGTTACAATGCGCTCTACGTGGCTGACGCCCATCTGGAACGTAGCGGCGAACCCGCCACCCTGATAGTCGACCGCAGCGTTCGGGAACTGATCGTAGGGGACCGTTTACTCCCCATGACCGAAGAACAATTGGCCCTGGACTACCACCCCACACCTGCTCCCAAAACAACCCGTGGCCATATCATCAAGGTACTCGACGGGATTTCCCAGATCGGCCAGTACAATTTAGTGGTGGTCGATCGGGGGCTTCGCGACGGCCTGAAAAAAGGGCATGTCTTACGTATCTGGCGCCATGGTCAAAAAGTGCGTGACTCATTCGAAAAACATGCTTCGGAGTGGGTGACGCTGCCTGATGAAAAAGCAGGGTTACTCATGATTTTCCGTCCCTTCGAACGGGTCAGCTACGGAATTGTCATGAAAGCCACGTTGGCGATTCATATTGGCGACCTGGTCACTACTCCTGAACTTTGAGCTCCACTCACCGTCTGCGTCACTGGCTCGCACTGGCACAGACACCGGGGATTGGCACACGACGGTTGCAAAAGCTGCTCGAGGCCTTTGGCGATCCGGTCGAGGTATTTCGCCAATCGACTGCCAATCTCCGCGCTCTGGGACTCGATACACAAAGCATTGAAGCCCTCACCCATCCCCAGTGGGAACGGGTCGATACCTCACTGAGCTGGAATGAGCAGACCCACTGCCATATTCTGACCCTGGAAGACCCTGCCTATCCTCCACAACTCAAACAAATTGCCTCCCCGCCTCCAGTCCTCTTCGTTCGCGGCTGCCTGGCAATCCTGACCAAACCGCAACTGGCGATCGTGGGCAGCCGCCACCCCACTTCCGCGGGTCGCCGTATAGCCTGTGAGTTCGGCAAGGAATTGGCGACCCTGGGGTTGGTGATTACCAGCGGACTTGCCTTTGGTATCGATGGCGCTGCTCACCAGGGCGCACTGAATGGAGACGGCATGACGATTGCCGTCGTCGGCACCGGGCCAGATCGAATCTACCCCGCCAGACACAAAAACCTTGCAACAGAGATTGTCAGTCAAGGCGCAATCGTGTCAGAATTCCCACCGGGCACACCGGTCCGCGCCATTCATTTCCCCCGGCGCAACCGGATTGTTTCAGGTTTGGCGCTGGGCACGCTGGTGATAGAAGCCACCCGCCAGAGCGGTTCTTTGATTACCGCCCGCTACGCTTTGGAACAAGGTCGGGAAGTGATGGCCATCCCCGGCGACATTCAGAATCCGCAAGCCAAAGGTTGCAATGCGTTGATCAGGGAGGGAGCCAAACTGGTTGAGACCGTGGAGGATATCCTGGAAGCACTGGACCTGCTAGTTCCTCCTGCAGCCGGACCCGAAAAACAGGCTTTATCCGGCCTTTCCAATGAACTCAGTGATGATTATCGGGACTTATTGTATAAAATCGATTACGCTCCCACACCGGTGGACCGCTTGGTCGATGAAACTGGCCTGTCCCCCGAGGATGTTGCCTCGATGTTGCTCATCTTGGAACTGGAAGGCCATGTCACGACGGTTGCGGGAGGTTGTTATCAACGGATTCGATGAACCGGATCCACGGCCTGGAAAAGCGCCATGAAAGAAAATGTATTTGATGTACTCCTTTATTTGTTTGAAAATTACATGGATGAAGATCCTGAACTGATGCCGGACCCAGACTCCATTCGTAATGAGCTGGTGGCAGCAGGCTTTCCCCATCAGGATATCGACAAGGCGTTCCATTGGCTCGAGTCTTTGTCGGATGGACAACCCATCCAGACTACGATTCCCACGTTTCGCATCTACTGTCCCGATGAGCTGGCCAAACTGGATCAGGAATGCCGAGGCCTTCTGCTGTTTCTGGAACAAAGTGGTATCCTGAATCCGTCTAACAGGGAATTGGTCATCGATCGGGCTATGGCGCTCAGCGCCAACGAGCTCACCCTGGAGAACCTGAAGTGGATAGTGCTCATGGTGCTGTTCAGCCAACCGGATCAGGAAGCCGCCTTCGCCCGGATGGAAGATCTGGTGTACGACAACATCCCGGTCGCCCTCCATTGAGGGTCATCCAAACGATCGCCATGCAGCAGAACACCCCCTTTTCATTAATTCAGAATCGACCTTTTCATGGCTCAGAATCTCGTTATTGTTGAATCGCCCGCCAAGGCGAAAACCATCGCCAAATATCTGGGGCCTGGCTTCAAGGTATTGGCATCCTACGGGCATGTGCGCGACCTCGTCCCCAAAGAGGGCGCCGTCGATCCCGAATACGATTTCGCCATGAAATATGAGCTGATCGACAAGAACAAGAAGCACGTTCAGGCACTCAAGCAGGCAGCAAAGCAGGCCGATGCATTCTATCTTGCCACTGACCCGGACCGCGAAGGCGAAGCCATCTCCTGGCATATCCTGGAGATCCTGAAACGGGACAAGAGTCTCAAGGACAGACCCGCCCACCGGATTGTGTTCCACGAGATCACTCGCCGCGCCATTCAGGAGGCGCTCAAACACCCCGGGGAATTGTCCATGAACCTGGTCAATGCCCAGCAGGCGCGCCGAGCCCTGGACTATCTGGTGGGCTTCAACCTGTCGCCGCTACTGTGGAAGAAGATTCGCCGCGGTCTGTCGGCAGGCAGGGTGCAAAGCCCAGCGCTGAGGATGATCGTCGAACGCGAAATCGAGATCGAAAATTTCGAAACCCAGGAATACTGGACCATCGAAGCCACTTGCAAGACTGACAATCAACCCTTCAAGGCCCGACTGCTGCAGTACCAGGGAGAGAAGGTCAAACAATTCAGTTACACTTCCGCCAACCAAGCGACCGCGGTACGCCAAACCCTGCTGGATCTGTCCCAGGGTAATCTGACCGTGGTCAAGGTGGAGAAGAAGCAGCGCAAACGCAATCCGGCGCCGCCGTTCATCACCTCCACCTTACAACAGGAGGCCGCACGCAAACTAGGATTCACCACTCGGCGCACCATGTCGGTGGCCCAACAGCTTTACGAAGGCATCGACATCGGTGGTGAGACCGTCGGCCTGATCACCTATATGCGTACCGACTCCACCCAACTGGCCCAGGACGCAGTGATGGAGATCCACGACCTGATCGCTGAAC